>JBHICW010000011.1:0-20651 GCA_046759785.1 Alphaproteobacteria bacterium | reverse complement strand
GAGCGCCGCCAAATCGTTGAGGCTTTGGGCCACGTCGGGATGGTCCGGCCCCAGGGCGTTCTCCCGGATCGCCAGCGCCCGCTGGAAGAGCGGTCCGGCGTCGGCGTGTCGCCCCTGGGCGTGGTAAGCCACCGCCAGATTATTGAGGCTCAGCGCCACGTAGGGGTGGTCCGGACCGAGGGCCTTCTCGGCAATGGCCAGCGCCCGCCTTGAGAACGGCTCGGCCTCGGCGTACGTGCCCTGGTCGCTGTAGAGCGCCGCCAGGTTGTTGAGGCTCTGGGCCACGTGGGGGTGGTCCGGCCCCAGGGCCTTCTCCGAGTTCGCCAGCACCTGCTTGTAGAGCGGCTCGGCCTCGGCGTACCGGCCTTGGGCGCGGTAGAGCTCCGCCATGTTGTTAAGGCTCGCGGCCAAGCTGGGGTGCTCCGGTCCCAGCGCCTTCTCCCAGATCGCCAGCACCCGCTTGTAGAGCGGCTCGGCCTCGGCGTATCTGCCTTGGGCGCGGTAGAGCCCCGCCAGGTTGTTGAGGCTCGCGGCCACGTTGGGGTGCTCCGGGCCCATCGCCTTCTCGTCGATCGCCAGGGCCCGCTCATAGAGCGGCTCGGCCTCGGCGTACCTGCCCTGGGTGCGGTAGAGCAACGCCAAGTTGTTGAGGCTTGCGGCCACATTGGGGTGCTCCGGGCCCGACGCCTTCTCGTCGATCGCCAGGGACCGCTTGTGGAGCGGCTCGGCTTCGGCGTACCTGCCCTGGGCGCGGTAGAGCACCGCCAGATTGTTAAGGCTCGCCGCCACCTTGGGGTGCTCCGGGCCGAGCGCCTTCTCGACAATCATGAGCGCCCGCTTGTAGAGCGGCTCGGCCTCGGCATACCTGCCCAGGTCATCGTAGAGGACCGCCAGGTTGTTGAGGCTCTGGGCGACGTCGGGGTGCTCCGGGCCCAGCGCTCTCTCCCGCACCGCCAGGGCCCGATTGTGGAGGGGCTCGGCGTCGGCGTACTTGCCCTGGGTACGGTAGAGCTCCGCCAGGTTGTTGAGTAAGGTGGCCGTGGTCGGATGGTCGGGCCCGAACTCACGCTCGCCCAGCCTCAGGGCTCTTTCGCTGAAAGGAAGGGCCTCCTGGTAACGGCCCTGGGCGTCCAGGTTCACGTACCGCTTGTACGCGGCCATAAGCTCCCGAGACTGGCCGTTGGCCGAGGCGGGCCACAGGACCAAGCCGAACAGGACGGGCAGTATCCAGTAGCGGGCTAACATCGGGCTCTCCTTTTCCCTGAATGCGAAAAGACCGGGCGGCGCCTGGCCGCCACTCATTATTGCGACAGGCAAATCTACCGGGAGAGGCCCACCGTGGCAAGGCCGCCCGGCGGCGGAGTTCAAGGAGGACCGCGCCGGAGCGGGTTCGCGTTACGGCCGAGGCAACATAAGGGCGCTCTTTCCGCGCTCGTCTCCATTATCGTGCCCGGCTACGACGAGCCGAGCGAGAGGGCGCATTCCTGACCGCGTAGGCGGCCGAGACCGGCGGGACCGCGTAGGACCGCCCACGACCGCCGCCCCGGGGTTGCCTTCTCGGGCACTGGAAAGGGCCGGATCGGCCATCATAGACAACCAGGCGACGTCGGCGGTCGGCCGTTGAAGTCGACCGTCCCGTCCTTCGCGGCACCTTGCCCACCGTCGCCGTGGTAACGAAGTCGCCCACTGTGGCGACGGCAAGGAGCAAGAGGACGAGAACGCTTGAACGCGCCGTGAATCGATTCTCCAGGGGGAAGCTTAACAAGCAGTTGCGGAAAGGGCCCAGCAAGGGACGTCCTCCTGCCAAAAACGGGTGACGGCCGGGCAACGATCCCCTATAGTGACAAGGCCCTGCAGGGGCAACGCGGCGTTAGAATCGCGAGCCCGAGTTCAGGGAGGAATGTCTGCGAGGCAGATCGTCTCGGGGACTCATCCAGGCGGGCTATCGGCCGCTTAGGCGCAAGGCAAGGCCACCACGGCCTTGCCTTGTTGCGTGCGGTCGGGTCAGGCGCGCATCCAGGGCGGAATGAGCGCGGCGATGCGGTGGAACACGGGGCACGCCTCGACGTGCGCCCCAGGGAGATACCCGACGCTGATGAGGAATTCGCGCGTGATCTCCGTCCCCGTGAACACAAACGTGTTCCAGAAAAGTGCCACCCAGGCCTCCAAGGGGCAGGGGTGGTGCGCGTCCAGCCAGGCGACGAATGACTCGTGGCGCTCTCGGAGCTCGACGAGACGCCGGGCGTTCTCGATAGCGGCGTCGACCTTGCGGCGGTTGCGGATGATCCCCTTGTCGGCCAGCAGACGCCGGCGGTCGGGCTCGTCGTAGGCGGCGACGCGCTCGATGTCGAACTCCTCGAAGGCCGCCCGGAGGGCGGCCCGTTTCTTCAGCACGGTGAGCCAGGAGAGACCGGCTTGATTGATCTCCAGCACCAGCCGCTCGAACAGCCCGGCGTCGTTGCGAATCGGGAACCCGTACTCCGCATCGTGGTAGGGCCCGTGGTAAGGGTGGCCCGGGGCGACGTCGCAGTAGGTGAGCGTCACTCGACGAGGGCGCGGAAGGGGATGAGGTCGTAAGCGACCGCCACCGCCGCGAAGCCGGTCACCGTGGCGGCCGCGGCCGTGGCGATCCCCGCCTTGACCCACAGTCTGGGGTGCTCGGGGGCCCCAGGTTCGTGGCCCGGCTCCGCCGCCTGGGGGCGCTTCACTCCGAACGGCAGGGTCACGAAGAATGCAAGCCACCAAGTGATCGAGAAGATCACGAGGGCTTGGAAGAGGTCCACGCTCTCAAGCCTGCTCGAGCTCGATGAGCGTGCCGCAGAAGTCCTTGGGATGCAGGAAGACAACGGGCTTGTTGTGCGCCCCAAGCCGCGGCTCGCCGTCGCCCAACACGCGCAGTCCCTCCGCTGTCAGCCGGTCCCGCGCCGCACGGATGTCGTCCACTTCGTAACAGACGTGGTGTATGCCCCCGGACGGGTTGCGGTCGAGAAACCGAGCCACCGGCGAGTTGTCGCCGAGGGGGTGCAAGAGTTCGATCTTGGCGTTGGGAAGCTCCACGAAGACGGTGGTCACCCCCTGCTCCGGCATGGCGACCGGCTCCGACACGTTCGCCCCCAACACGTCGCGGTAGAGCGCGCGGGCGGCGGCGAGGTCAGGCACCACGATGGCCACATGGTTCAACTGGCCGATCATCGCTCCACGGCCCCTTTCCGTCCCTTGCGGCACAGCCTACCACACCCGGGTGCCCGCGAGCCGGACGACCTGGATGTCGATGACCGGCCGCTTGTTGCGATCGGCACGAAGGCTGCGCCGCACCACCAGGTGCGCCGCCTCGCGCAGGGCCTCGTCGTCCCGGCGGGCGTCGTCCGGCAGGGCCTCGATGGCGGCCCGCACGTCCTCCCCCACCTCTTGAAGCTCGCCTTCCTGCCCCCCTCCGTCGAAGACGCCATGGGTGGACACCCGCGGCTCGGCGATGAGATCGCCCTCGCCGTTCACGACCACGCTGACGAACGCGGCCCCTTCCCGCATGAGCTTGCGCCGGCCGCGCAGGACCTCACCGTCGATCCCGACGAGCGTCCCGCCGTCGACCGCCATCCGGCCCACCGCCACCCTCTCGACGATCTCGGCCGCACCCGGCGCGAGACGGAGCAGGTCACCGTCCTCGACCACGACCGCCTGCGGCACCTTGAGCTTGCGGGCGAGACGCGCGTGCTCGACGAGGTGACGCATCTCTCCGTGCACAGGGACCGCAATCTTCGGCCGCACCCAGCCGTAGAGCCGGGCCAGCTCGTCGCGCGAAGGGTGGCCCGAGACGTGGACGAAGTGGTCGAGCTCGCTCACCACCTGTGCACCGTTGCGGATGAGTTCGTTGTGGAGGCGGAAGATTGCGCGCTCGTTCCCCGGTATGATCTTCGATGAGAAGATCACCACGTCCCCCGGCCCAAATCTGAGATAGGGGTGGTCGCGGGCCGCGACGCGGGAAAGCGCCGCGTTCGGCTCGCCCTGACAGCCGGTGCATAGGTATAGGACCTTGTCGGCCGGCAACTCGGCAGCATCCCGGTCGGTGAGGAACGGCCGGACGCCGCCGAGATAGCCGGTCTCGCGCGCCGCCTCGGTGATACGGCGCAGAGACCTGCCGACCAGCGCCAGGCTGCGCCCGTGGGCCTCGGCAACCGCGGCGACCGTGCGAATCCGCGCGACGTTGGTGGCGAAGGTCGTCACCGCCACCCGCCCGGCATAGCGGCCGACCAGCTCGATAAGGCTCTCTCTGACCGCCGCCTCCGATCCCGACTCCCCGGGCCTCAAGACGTTGGTGGAGTCGCAGACCATCGCGAGGACGCCTTCCTCCCCGTATCGCCTGAGCGCCGCCTCGTCAGCCGGCCCGCCGACGAGGGGCTCGGGATCGAGCTTCCAGTCCCCGGTGTGGAGGACGGTCCCGAGGGAGGTGCGGATCGCCAGGGCATTGGGCTCCGGAATCGAATGGGTGAGCGAGATGTATTCCAGGGCGAAGGGCCCCACCTCGAAGCGAGCACCCAGCGGTACCTCGGTCACCTCGAGCGCCTCGATCCCTTCCGACCCCTCTTCCAGCTTGCGGCGGAGGACGGCCGCCGCAAAGGGGGTGGCGTAGACCGGGCAGCGGAGCCGTGGCCAGAGGTACGGCACGGCGCCCAGATGATCCTCGTGGGCGTGGGTGAGAACAAGGCCGACCAGGTCGCTCCGGCGCCCCACGACGAAGGAGGGATCCGGCACGATCAGGTCCACGCCGGGCGTGGAGTGGTCGCCGAAGGTCAGGCCGAGGTCGACCATGAGCCACTTTCCGGCGTAGCCGTAAAGGTTGAGGTTCATGCCGATCTCCCCCGCCCCGCCGAGGGGCAGGAAGAACAGCGCCTCACGGCCGCGGCCGCCCGTCATGCCTCAACCCTCTCGTTGCGGCGATAGATTTCGAGCAGGCCGCGCATCGTGAGGTCTGCATCCACGTACTCGATGACCTCGGTCGCGGCGTCAAAGAGGGGCGCCAGCCCGCCCGTCGCGACCACGGTCATACGTGCCCCGAACTCGTCCTTGATGCGGGCGACAACACCCTCGATCAGACCGACATAACCCCAGTACACCCCCGACTGCATCGCCGGTACGGTGGCCTTGCCGATCACGCGCGGTGGTCGTTCGACCGCGACGCGTGGGAGGCTGGCCGACGTCTGGTGGAGAGCTTCCAACGAAAGGTTGATTCCGGGGGCGATGACGCCGCCGTGATAGTCGCCGGCGTCGTCCACCACGTCAAATGTGGTCGCGGTGCCGAAGTCGATGGCGATGAGCGCCCCGGGGTAACGGACGTGCGCGCCGACGGCGTTCATCAGGCGGTCGGCGCCCACCTCCTCGGGACGGTCGACCAGGACCTTGAGTCCCAGGTCGAGACCCTCACCCACCACCAGGGAGTCACAGCCGTAGTACCGGCGGCAAAGGGAGCGCAAGGGGAACAGCCCCTGGGGGACGACCGAGGCGATGATCGCGGCCACGATCCGCGCAGGATCCAGCTTTTCCAGCGCCATAAGCTGTCCCAACCACACCGCGTACTCGTCCGCCGTGCGGCCGGTGTCGGTGGCGGTGCGCCACTGACCCCGCTGCACGTCGCCCTCGAAGATGGCGAAGGCGGTGTTCGTATTGCCGGCGTCGATCGCCAGGAGGAAGCCTTTGCTCATCGCGCCTCCGGGAAAAACACCTCGCCCGCGGTCACTTTCTGATAAGCACCATCCGGTAGCGCAAGCACCAGGGCGCCCGTCTCGTCCAGGTCGGCGAAGCGGCCCTCGAGCCGCTCGCGATCGAGCCGCACGGTCACCGCTTCCCCGACGCCATGGGCGGCCTTGAGCCAGCTCGTTCGCACCGGCCGGAACCCTTCCACCCGCCAGCGGGCGACCCAGGGACGGAAGTGGCGGGCGAAGCCCTCGAGCACGTCCTCGGGCGTGACCTTCGCAAAGCCCTCGGCGCGGAGCGAGGTGGCGGGAAAGTCCGCGCTCGCTGGGTGAGACGCCACATTCACCCCAACCCCGATGACCAGCCAGTCCACGGCGCCCCGCGCGGCCATCGCCGACTCGAGAAGCATACCGGAAACCTTGCGGCCGTTGAGCAAGAGGTCGTTCGGCCACTTGAGCACCAGGTCGATCGGCGGTCGGAGCAGAGCGCGCAGGCCATCGTGGAGCGCCAGGGTGGCCACGAAGGCGAGCTGCGCCGCCACCGCCGGCCGCGCGTTCGGCCGCATGACGAGCGAGAGGTACAGATTGCCCGGGGGCGAGGCCCAGCTCCGGCGACGACGCCCGCGCCCGCGCCTCTGGGCGTGCGCCCAGACCACGGTGAACTCCGGCGCCCCGCCCTCGGCAAGGCGCTTCGCCTCGTCATTGGTGCTGTCTACCTCGTCAAGGCAGACGACACGATAGGGGCTCGGGAGGCTCAGCCCGCCGTTCATGGAAACAAGGCTTTCGCGGCCGCCTGGGCACCCGTCAATACCGGGCTGGGATAGACGAAGAAGAGGAGCACGAACAGCCCGGTGCCGACCAACACGAGCGAGATCTCGCGCCCGGCGGGCCGGTCGAACCGATCGTCCACCGGCTCGTCGAAGTACATGAGCTTGACGATGCGGACGTAATAGAAGGCGGCTACCACGCTGGAGAGCACCCCGATCACCGCGAGGGTGTAGAGCCCCTCCTCGATGGCGGGAAGGAAGACGTAGAGCTTGGCGAAGAACCCCGCAAGCGGCGGAATTCCGGCCATCGAGAACATGAAGATAGCCATGGTGAACGCCATCGCCGGCTGGGTGCGTGCCAGACCGGTCAGGTCCTCGATTCCCTCCACCATGCGCTCCTCACGCCGCATGGCCAGGATGCAGCCGAAGCAGCCCACGTTCATGGCTAGATAAATGGCCATGTAGATGATCACGCCACGCACGCCGGCCGGCGTTCCCGCGGCCAGGCCGACCAGGGCGTAGCCCACGTGGCCGATTGAACTGTATGCCATCAGGCGCTTGATGTTGCGCTGGCCGATGGCGGCGAAAGCGCCGAGGAGCATGGAGGCGATGGAAATGAAGATGACGATCTGCTGCCACTGATCGATGAGCTCCCCGAAGGGCTGGACGAGGATCCTTAAGAACAGGGCCACGGCGGCGATCTTCGGGGCGACGGAGAAGAAAGCGGTGATCGGCGTCGGGGCGCCCTCGTAGACGTCCGGCGTCCACATGTGGAAGGGAACCGCCGCGATCTTGAAGGCGAGTCCGGCGGCCAGGAACACCAGCCCGACGACCACGCCGGTGGAGACCGCCCCTTGCTCGGCCGCCCGGGAGACGTCCATGAGGCCCGCGAAGCTGGTCGTTCCCGTAAATCCGTAGAGCAACGAGCAGCCATAAAGCAGCATGCCCGACGCCAACGCGCCCAGGACGAAGTACTTGAGGCCGGCCTCGGTAGACCTCAGCGAGTCGCGCTGAAACGCGGCGACCACGTAGAGCGAGAGGCTCTGCAGCTCGAGACCCACATAGAGTGCGATGAGGTCGTTCGCGGAGACCATCATCATCATGCCCAGCGTGGCGAAGAGGATGAGCACCGGGTACTCGAACCGGTCCATGTTCTCGCGCCGGAGATACCCTAAGGCGAGGATGAGCGTGAGCGTCGCGCCGATGAGGACCAGCGCCTTCATGAACACGGCAAACCGGTCGACCACGAACAGACCGCCGAAGGCTGTCACCGGGTACGGCACGCTCAGCACCAGCACGAAGGCGACGGCGAACGCTGTGACGACCAGCCAGAGCACCAGCCGCGTCGCCTGCCCGCCGCCGAAGACCCCCAGCATCAAGAGGGCCATGCCGACGCAGGCGAGCCACAGCTCGGGCCGTGCCACGGCAAGGTCGGAGACGAGGAACGGGGTCACGGCACGCCGCCTACCGCGCGAGATGCGCGGCGAGTTCGGCCCCCTCGGGCCCACCGCCGGCCTGCGCGATCAGGTTGGCGACCGAGGCGTGCAGGACCTCGAGAAAGGGATCGGGATAAACGCCCATCACGATGACGGCGGCGACGAGGGGCGCGAAGACGGCCACCTCGCGCGGGTTCAGGTCAACAATGGTCCTGAGCTCCTCGCGCGTGAGCCGGCCGAAGATGACCCGGCGGTAGAGCCACATCATGTAGGCGACCGCCAGAATGATCCCGGTGGTCGCCAGGAACGCGACCCAAGTGTTGACCTGGAACGCACCCACGAGGGTGAGGAACTCGCCGACGAAGCCCGAGGTGCCGGGCAGCCCCACCGTCCCCAGGGCGAAGACCATGAAGACGAAGGCGTACTTCGGCATGCGGTGGACGAGCCCGCCATAGCTGGCGATGAGACGGCTGTGCATGCGGTCGTAGACGACGCCGACACAAAGGAACAGGGCGGCCGACAGGAACCCGTGGCTCAGCATCTGGATGATGCCGCCCTCTACCCCCTGCGTGGTCAGGGTGAAGATCCCGATCGTCACGAACCCCATGTGCGCCACCGAGGCGTAAGCGATGAGCTTCTTCATGTCCTCCTGCATCAGCGCCACCAGCGAGGTGTAGATGATGGCGACGACGCTCAAGGCGTAGATCAAGGGCGTGAAGAACGCCGACGCCTCGGGCAACATGGGGAGCGAGAAGCGAAGGAAGCCGTAACCTCCCACCTTCAGCAGGATGCCCGCCAGGATGACCGAGCCGGCGGTCGGCGCCTCGACATGGGCGTCCGGCAGCCAGGTGTGAAGCGGCCACATCGGCAACTTCACCGCGAAGGAGGCGAACATGGCGAGCCACAGCCAGCGCTGCAGCTCTTCCGAGAATTCGCTCGCCATCAGGGTGGGAATGTCGGTGGTGCCGGTCTGGAAGTACATGGTGAGGATCGCGAGCAGAAGCAGAACCGAGCCCACCAGCGTGTACAGGAAGAACTTGAAGGCCGCGTAGATCCGTTGGGGCCCGCCCCACACCCCGATGATGAGAAACATCGGGATGAGCATCCCCTCGAGAAAGACATAGAAGAGGACGAAGTCGAGGGCGCAGAAGACCCCGATGATCAGGGTCTCGATCGCCAGGAAGGCGATCATGTACTCCTTCACCCGTACCGTGATGGCCTCCCAGCTCGCGAGGATGCACAGCGGGGTGAGGAAGGCGGTGAGGATGACGAAGAAGAGCGAAATGCCGTCGATGCCGAGGTAGTAGTAAATGTTGAACGCCTCGATCCACGGCCTCCTCTCGACGAATTGAAACTCGGACGTCCCCGGATCGAAGCGCAGCCAAAGCACGAGCGCGAGCAGGAAGTCGAGGAGCGAGGTCCACAGCGCGACGTAGCGGGCGTTCCGGGCGACGACCTCCTCCTCCCCGCGGATGAGAAGGATGAACAGGGCGCCTATGAGCGGCAGGAAGATGACCAGCGATAGGAAGGGAAGATCGCTCATCGCCGGCCTACAACATCGTGCGCAAGAGGTACCAGGTGACCAGCAGGGCGACGCCCACGAGGATCGCGAAGGCGTAGTGGTAGACGTAGCCCGTCTGGAGCCGGGTGGCGCGCCGCGCGATGTCGAGGGTAGCCCGGGCCGCGCCGTCAGGGCCGAGCCCGTCGATCACCGTGGCGTCGCCCGAGCGCCAGAGCCCGTCGCCCAGGTTGCGGGTGGGGAAGACGAACAAGCGGTCGTAGAGTTCGTCGAAGTACCACTTGTTGAGCAGGACCAGGTAAAGCGCCCGCAGGCGGGCGGCCATGAAGCTCGGCAGGTCGGGCCGCCAGAGGTACATCATGGAGGCGAGCCCGATCCCACCGAACGCCATCACCGTGGGAAGGGCCTTCACCCAGAGGGCGACCTCGTGCGCGTCGGCGAGGGCGCTGTGCTCGGGGAGCACGAGCAGGGAGCCCCGCCAGAACCCTTCCTCCTCGACCAGGGGAAGGGCGAAATAGCCTGCGAAGATGGCGCCCAGCCCCAGGCCCACGAGCGGGACCATCATCACCTTCGGGCACTCATGGACGTGCTCCATCACCTTCGCCTCGGCCCGCGGGGCCCCGTGGAAGGTCAGGAAAATCAGGCGCCAGGAATAGAAGGCGGTCATGATGGCCGCCGCGATCCCGACCCAGAAGGCGAAGGCGCCAACAGGCGTGCCCGCGGCGAAGGCCGCCTCGAGCACGATGTCCTTGGAGTAGAAGCCGGCGAAGAAGGGGACGCCGGCCAGCGCCAGGCTGCCGACCCACATGAGGCCGTAGGTGAGCGGCATACGTCGCCAGAGCCCGCCCATCTTGCGCATGTCCTGCTCGCCCGCAAGCGCGTGGATCACCGAACCGGAGCCGAGGAACAGCAGCGCCTTGAAGAAGGCGTGGGTGAGCAAGTGGAAGATCGCGGCGGCATAGGCCGAGACCCCGCAGGCGAAGAACATGTAGCCGAGCTGGCTGCAGGTGGAGTACGCGATCACCCGCTTGATGTCCGTCTGGGTGAGCCCGATCGACGCGGTAACGAAGGCGGTCAGCGCGCCCACCACCGCCACCACGGCGAGCGCCGTCGGCGCGTACTCGAACAGCGGCGACAGACGCACGACCATGAACACCCCGGCGGTGACCATCGTCGCCGCGTGGATCAGGGCGGAGACAGGCGTTGGGCCCTCCATCGCGTCGGGCAGCCAGGTATGCAGGGTGAGCTGGGCCGACTTCCCCATCGCCCCCATGAACAAGAGAAGGCAGATGACGGTGAGCGTGTCGATCTTGAGGCCCAGGAAGTCGAGGGAGGTGCCGACGTAAGAAGGTGCCACCGCGAACACCGTGTCGAAATCGACCGCGCCGAACACGAAGAACACCGCCATGATCCCGAGCGAGAAGCCGAAGTCCCCAACCCGGTTGACGATGAAGGCCTTGATCGCCGCCGCGTTGGCCGTGGGGCGGTCGTACCAGTAGCCGATGAGGAAGTAAGAGCACAGCCCCACGCCTTCCCAGCCGAAGAACAGCTGCAGGAAGTTGTCGGCGGTGACCAGCATCAACATGCTGAAGGTGAACAGGTTCAAGTAAGCCATGAAGCGGGGGAAGCCCGGATCCCCGTGCATGTAGCCGATGGAGTAGACATGCACGAGGGCAGAGACCGTGGTCACGGCGAACACCATCACCGCGCTCAGCACGTCGAAGCGCAGCGCCCAGGCGGCCTCGAAAGGTCCCGAATCGATCCAGGTGAACAGTTCGACCGTGCGCGCCTGGCCGCTCCGCACGACCTCGTCGAAGACGACGAGCGAGAGGAGCGCGGAAAGGACGACCAGGCCCGACGTGATCACGCCCGACGCCCTGTCCCCCATGGCACGGCCGAGGAAGCCGACGACGATCGCGCCCAGGAGCGGGAAGAAGACGACGGCGGCGTAAAGCACGGCGCTAGCCCTTCATAAGGTTGATGTCTTCCACCGCTATCGAGCCGCGGTTGCGGAAGTAAACGACCAGAATGGCGAGGCCGATCGCCGCCTCCGCGGCCGCGACGGTGAGCACGAGCATGGCGAAGACTTGGCCCACCATGTCATTGAGGTGCGTCGAGAACGCTACGAGGTTGATGCTGACGGCGAGCAGCATGAGCTCGACCGCCATGAGAATGATGATCACGTTCTTGCGGTTGAGGAAGATGCCGAAGATTCCCAGTGTGAAGAGGATCGCAGCGACGGTGAGGTAGTGCGCGAGGCCGATTTCCATCACGCCCCCTGTCCCGGCGTTACCTTCTTGACTTCCACCGACTCGGCGGCGCGACGCCCGACCTGGCGACCGATCCTCTGCCGGCGCACCCCCGGTCGCTCACGGAGCGTGAGGACGATCGCCCCGATCATCGCCACCAGCAGGATCAGACCGGCCGCCTGGAAGAGATAAGCGTACCGCGTGTACAGGAGGTCGCCCAGCGCCCGGGTGTTGGTAACGACGTCGGGCGGCGGGGTCGGCGCCGCGACCAGGGCGCCGACCTCGGGCTCCAAGGCCCAGGCGCCGATGACCAGGACGAGCTCCACCAGCAGGATCAACCCGACAAGGCCTCCGATGGGGAGGTAGTACAGGAAGCCTTGCCTGAGCTCGGCGATGTTGATGTCGAGCATCATGACGACGAATAGGAATAGGACGGCGACCGCCCCGACATAGACGACGACGAGGATCATCGCCAGGAACTCCGCACCCATCAGGACGAACAGGCCGGCGGAGTTGAAGAAGGCGACGATGAGGAAGAGGACGGAGTGGACCGGGTTACGCGCCGCGATCACCATCACCGCCGCCGCCACGGTCACCCCGGAAAAGAGGTAGAAGGCTAACGCCTGGACAATCATCGCCCGCTCTGAGGCGCCGAACGCGCTCGCTTGTGCCGCACCGACGCCCCCGAAAGGCCTGAGCCCGACCTGCCTGCTTCCCTAGCGGTAAGGGGCGTCGGCCTCGAGATTGGCGGCGATCTCGCGCTCCCAGCGGTCGCCGTTGGCGAGCAGCTTGGCCTTATCGTAGTAAAGCTCTTCCCGCGTTTCCGTCGCGAACTCGAAGTTCGGTCCCTCGACGATGGCATCGACCGGACAGGATTCCTGGCAGAAGCCACAGTAGATGCACTTCGTCATGTCGATGTCGTAGCGGGTGGTCCGGCGGCTCCCGTCCTCGCGCGGCTCCGCCTCGATGGTAATCGCCTCGGCCGGGCAGATCGCCTCACACAGCTTACAGGCGATGCAGCGTTCCTCACCGTTGGGATAGCGCCTGAGCGCGTGCTCGCCCCGGAACCGCGGGCTCAACGGCCCCTTCTCGTAAGGATAGTTGAGGGTGACTTTCTGCTTGAAGAAATAGCGCAGGGTGACCGCCATGCCCGAGAGCAGCTCGCTCAACAGCAGAGTCCGCGCGGTACGGTCCAGGAAAGCCATCTGTTACTCCTCACGCTTAGGGCCTGACACGACCCGCACGCCGGCGCGCCATAGCACAACCCCCGCCGAACTAGCAAGGCTGCGGGGCATCGCCCTTCCTCACCGCGGGAGCCAGCCGAACGCCTCCAGGGCGCCCGCCGTGAGCACGACCCAAAACAGCGAGGCCGGCAGGAACACCTTCCAGCCCAGCCGCATGAGCTGGTCATAGCGATAGCGAGGGAAAGTGGCCCGCACCCACAAGAAGACGAACAGGAGCAGCGCGACCTTCAGGCCGAACCAGATCACTCCCGGGATCCAGTTGAAGGGCGGCAGATCCACCGGCGGCAACCAGCCGCCTAGGAACAGCACCACCGTCATGCCGCTCATCAAGATCATGTTGGCATACTCGCCGAGGAAGAAGAGGGCGAACGCCATCGACGAGTATTCGACGTTATAACCGGCCACCAGCTCGGCCTCCGCTTCGGGCAGGTCGAAGGGCGCCCGGTTCGTCTCCGCGAGCGCCGAGACGAAGAAGATGACGAACATGGGCAGGAGAGGCACCGCGAACCATAGCCCTTCCTGCGCCCGCACCACCTCGGAGAGATTGAGCGAGCCAACGCAGATGAGCACCGTAATGATTACGAACCCCATCGCGACCTCGTAGGAGACCATCTGCGCCGCCGAGCGCAGCGCGCCCAAGAAGGCATAGCGGGAATTGCTGGCCCAGCCCGCCATGACGATCCCGTAGATGCCGAGCGAGGAGACCGCAAATAGGTAAAGGATTCCGACGTTGATGTCGGCCAGCACCCAGCCGTCGTCGAAGGGAATGACGGCCCAACCGATGAGGCTCAGCACGAAGGTCAACACCGGCGCCAGCAGAAAGACCACCTTGTTGGCCCCGGCCGGGATGATCTGCTCCTTGGTGAGCAGCTTTACGGCGTCGGCAATGGGCTGCAAGAGCCCAAAGGGGCCGACCACATTCGGCCCCTTGCGGATCTGCATCGCCGCGATCACCTTCCGCTCGGCGTAGGTGAGGTACGCGACGGCCACTAGCAGAGGCACGACGATTGCCGCGATCTGGAGCAGGATAACGAGCGTTGGCCAAACGTAGCCGACCCAGAAGCTAGCCATCGGTCCCCGTCGCCCGCTCCTCCTGCCTCAAGATGATGGCGGTGCACTGAGCCATCGTCTGCGAGGCGCGGCTGATCGGATCCGTCATGTAAAAATTGGTGATGGGGCTCGCAAAGGGGGCGGACTTCATCTTGCCGGGCTTGCCGAACTTCCCCCAGGCGGCCGGCGTCACGTGGTCGATCTCGGCAAGGTGGGGCGCGATCTCGATCATGCGCCGGCGCACATCGCTCAGCGTGTCGTAGGGGAGCGGCTTCGCGACCGCGTCCGACAGCGCCCGGAGCACCTTCCAGTCTTCCCGCGCCTCGCCCGGTGGGAAGTTGGCGAGTCGCGCCCACTGCGGGCGCCCTTCGGTGTTGACATAGGTAGCGTTCTTCTCCGTGAAGGCGGCGCCCGGAAGGATCACGTCGGCCCGGTGTGCGCCGGCGTCGCCGTGGTGGCCCTGGTAGACGACGAAGGCCTCGCCCAACCGCCCCATGTCGATCTCGTCGGCCCCGAGAAGGAAGACCGCCTCGATCGCGCCCTTCTGCGCCCCCTCGAGGATCCCGGCCACGTCGCGGCCGCCCGGGCCCGGAACGAGACCGAGGTCGAGACCGCCGACCCGTGCCGCCGCGGTGTGCAGGACGTTGAAGCCATTCCACCCGTCCCCGACCATGCCGGCGGCCTCGGCGATCCCCCGCGCGGCCGCGAGGACCCGCGCCCCATCCGGGCGCGCAAGCGCGCCCATGCCGACCACGATCATGGCCCGCTCGGCTTGCGCCAGGACAGTCGCGAAGGGGTGCCGGCCCTCGGCGACCTCGGCCAGGGTGTCAGGGCCCGCGCCGAGCCGCTCGACCTTGTAGGTAAGAGCGGCCTCCGGCCCGATCGCCGCCACCTTGAACCCGCCCTGAAGGTACCGCTTGCGAAGACGCGCGTTGACGAGAGGGGCCTCCCACCGCGGGTTCGTGCCGACCAGCAGGCACACGTCCGCCAGCTCGATCCCGGCGATCTTGGTGTTGAACAGGTACCCGGCGCGGCAGGACGGGTCGAGCGTCGCCCCGTCCTGCCGACAGTCGACGTTGGGGGAGGCCAGCTCCGCCATCAGATCCCTGAGGGCGCACATCGCCTCGGCGTCCACGAGGTCCCCGGCGATCGCAGCGATCCTCTCCCCGGAAAGGCCTCGCAGCCGGGCCGCGATCGCCGCGAAGGCCTCCTCCCAGCTTGCGGGCTCGAGCCGGCCGTCACGGCGGACCATCGGCGTGTCGAGGCGCTGCCGCTTCAACCCGTCGTAAGCGAACCGGGTCTTGTCGGAAATCCACTCCTCGTTGATCTCCTCGTTGAGGCGGGGGAGGCTGCGCATGACCTCCGGGCCCCGCGTGTCGACCCGGATGTTGCTGCCCACGGCGTCCAGCACGTCGACCGTCTCCGTCTTCTTGAGCTCCCACGACCGTGCGACGAAGGCATACGGCTTCGAGGTGAGCGCGCCGACGGGGCAGAGGTCGATCATGTTGCCCGAGAGCTCCGAGGTGAGAGTGCGCTCGACGTACATCCCGATTTCCATGTGCTCTCCGCGACCGGTCGCGCCCAACTCCTCCACGCCCGCGATCTCCGTCGCGAACCGGACGCACCGCGTGCAATGGATGCAGCGGGTCATGAACGTCTTGATGAGCGGGCCCATGTCCTTGTCCTTGACCGCGCGCTTGTTCTCGTCGAACCGGCTCATGCCCACGCCGTAGGCCATCGCCTGGTCCTGGAGGTCGCATTCGCCGCCCTGGTCGCAGATCGGGCAGTCAAGCGGATGGTTGATGAGCAGGAACTCCATCACCCCGCGCCGCGCCTTCCGGGCCATCGGGCTGTTGGTGTGGATGACCATGCCGTCCGCCACCTCCGTCGCGCAGGAGGCGACGGGCTTGGGCGACTTCTCGACCTCCACCAGGCACATGCGGCAGTTGCCGGCGATGGAGAGGCGCTCGTGGTAACAGAAGAGGGGGATCTCGATCCCCAGGCTCTCGCAAGCCTGGAGCACCGTCAGCCCGGGCTCGAGCTCGACCTCGCGACCGTCGATCGTAACCTTCGGCATTGCCGACCTTTTAGGCCGCCCGCGCCTGGCGCCCCGCGCGGTAGGCCGCGATCCGGCGCTCCAGCTCGGGCCGGAAGTGGCGGATGAGGCCTTGGACCGGCCACGCCGAGGCGTCGCCGTGGGCACAGATGGTGTGGCCCTCGATCTGGCGGCTGACCTCCTCCAAGAGGTCGATCTCCTCGACCTCGGCCCTGCCCTCGACCATGCGCTCCATCACCCGCCACATCCAGCCGGTGCCCTCGCGGCAGGGCGTGCATTGCCCACAGCTCTCCTCCATGTAGAACTTCGAGAACCGAGCGATCGCGCCCACGATGTCGGTGGACTTGTCCATCACGATGACGGCCGCGGTGCCCAACCCCGACTTCACCTCGACGAGGCTGTCGAAGTCCATGAGCACCGTCTCGCACACCGACTTCGGGATCACGGGCACGGACGAGCCCCCGGGGACCACCGCCAGCAAGTTGTCCCAGCCGCCGCGCACCCCGCCAGCGTGCTTGTCGATGAGGTCCTTGAGCGGGATGCCCATCTCCTCTTCCACGTTGCAGGCGGCGTTCACGTGCCCGGAGATGCAGAAGATCTTGGTGCCGGTGTTCCGGGGCCGCCCGAGCGAGGCGAACCACGAGGCGCCGCGGCGCAGGATCGCCGGGACGACCGCGATGGTCTCGACATTGTTCACCGTCGTCGGGCAACCGTAGAGCCCGGCCTGCGCCGGGAAGGGCGGCTTGAGGCGGGGCATGCCCTTCTTGCCCTCGAGGCTTTCGAGCATTCCGGTCTCCTCGCCGCAGATGTACGCGCCGGCTCCGCGGTGGACGACGACATCGAACTCCCAACCCGACCCGGCGGCGTTCTTGCCCAACAGCCCCGCTTCGTACGCCTCGTCGATCGCGGCCTGAAGGATGCGGGCCTCCGCCTGGAATTCGCCGCGGATGTAAATGTAAGCCGTGTGCGCGCCGATCGCGAAGCCGGAGAGAAGAACCCCTTCCAGCAGTTTGTGAGGTTCGTGACGCATGATGTCGCGATCCTTGCACGTTCCCGGCTCGCTTTCGTCGGCGTTAACGGCGAGATAGTGGGGCCACCCGTCCGCCTCCTTGGGCATGAACGACCATTTGAGGCCGGTTGGAAACCCGGCGCCTCCCCTCCCCCTGAGTTCGGAGGCCTTGACTTCGTTGACGATCCACTCGCGCCCGTTGGCCATAAGGTCCTTGGTATCGTCCCAGTCGCCCCGCTTGCGGGCACCCCCCAAGCGCCAGTCGTGGAAGCCATAGAGGTTGGTGAAGATCCGGTCCTTGTCGCCGAGCATTACCCGCCTCCGGTCTCCTTCAGGGTCGTGGGGCCGGTCGCGGGCTCCGACGAAGCCCGCCCGATTTGTGACCCGGCCTTCGGGGTCTCACCGCGCTTGACAGCCGCGAGGACGCGCTCGGCGCTTTCGGCGTCCAGGTCCTCGTAATAGTCGCCGTCGATTTCCATCATCGGGGCGTTGACACACGCCCCCATGCACTCGACCTCCTTGAGCGTAAACAAGCCGTCCTCGGTCGTCTCGTCGAGGTCGATCCCGAGCGCCTTCTTGCAGGCGGCGAGCACCGCGTCCGATCCTCTGAGCCAGCACGGCGTTGTTGTGCATACGTTCACAACGTGCCGGCCTACGGGCTCGAGATGGAGCATGCTATAGAAGGTACCCACCTCGTAGACCCGGATGGGTGCCATTCCCAACATATCGGCCACGGAGTCCATCGCCGCGCGGGGTAGCCAGCCGCCGTTCTGCCGCTGGGCGAGGTCCAAGAGCGCCAGCACCGCGCTGGCCTGCCGGCCCGGCGGGTAGCGCGCGATCACCTCCCTCGCTCTCTCCGCGTTGTCCGGGGTGAAGGCGAACTCGTCCCTGCCGTCAGCGGCCCGCACCTTGTCGTTCATCGGTCGATCTCGCCGAAGACGATGTCCATGGCGCCGATGATGGCGACGATATCGGCCAGCATATGGCCCCGCCCCACGAACTCCGTGGCCTGGAGGAACGCGAAGCTGGGCGGCCTGATTTTGCAGCGGTACGGCTGGTTGGTCCCGTCCGCGACGAGGTAGACGCCGAACTCGCCCTTGGGCGCCTCCACCGCCGTATAGGTCTCGCCGGGCGGGACCTTGTAGCCTTCCGTGTAGAGCTTGAAGTGGTGGATCAGCGCCTCCATCGAGCGTTTCATCTCCGCCCGCGGCGGGGGTACCGCCTTGCGATCATCGACCTTGACCGGACCCGTCGGCATCTCGTCGAGGCACTGTTTGATGAGTCGCACGCTCTGGCGCATCTCCTCGATGCGACAGAGATAGCGGTCGTAACAGTCGCCGTTCTTGCCGACGGGGATGTCGAAGTCCATACGCTCGTAAACGTCGTAGGGCTGCGCCTTCCTGAGATCCCACGCCACGCCGGAGGCGCGCAGCATAGGCCCGCTAAACCCCCAGTCCAGTGCCTCTTCCGCGGTCGCCACGCCGATGGCCACCGTCCGCTGCTTGAAGATCCGGTTCTCGGTCAGCAGCGCCTCGATGTCGTCGATGACCTTCGGGAACCGCTCCGCCCAGAGGTAAATATCTTCGGCAAGCCCAGCCGGCACGTCCCAGGGCACGCCGCCGGGTCGGAAGTAGGCCGCGTGCATCCGCGCGCCCGACACCCGCTCGTAGAACTCCAGGAGCTTTTCCCGCTCCTCGAACCCCCACAGGAAGGGTGTCATCGCGCCCACATCCAGCGCCAGGGTGGTGACGTTCAAGAGGTGATTGAGGATCCGGGTGATCTCGCTGAACAGGACACGGATGTACTGGCCGCGTGGCGGCGGCTGGATGCCCAGGAGCTTTTCCACCGCCAAGGCGAAGGCGTGCTCCTGGCACATCGGGGAGACGTAGTCGAGCCGGTCGAAGTACGGCAGCGCCTGGAGATAGGTCTTGTGCTCGATGAGCTTTTCCGTCCCCCGGTGCAGGAGCCCGATGTGGGGGTCGGCCCGCTCCACGATCTCCCCGTCCATTTCCAGCACCAGACGCAGCACCCCGTGCGTCGCCGGGTGCTGCGGCCCCAGGTTCATAGTGAGGTTCTTGATCTGAACGTCAGTCACGGTCCGCCTTTTCGTCGCCGGGGAGGATGGTGCGGGCCCCCTCCCACGGGCTCAGGAAGTCGAAATTGCGGTGCGCCTGGGTGAGCTTCACGGGCTCGTAGACGACGCGCTTCTCCTCGTCGTCGTAGCGGACTTCCACGTATCCCGTGAGCGGGAAGTCCTTCCGCAGGGGATGCCCCTCGAACCCGTAGTCGGTGAGAATGCGCCTGAGGTCGGGATGGTCGGAAAAGTAGACCCCGTACATGTCCCAGACCTCCCTCTCCCACCAGCCGGCAGACCTGAAGACGCCCGTGACCGAGGGCACGGGCGTGCCCTCGTCGGTCGAGAGCTTCACCCGGATGCGCTGGTTGTGTTGGGGACTGAGAAGGTTGTAGACGACCTCGAAGCGCTCCTCGCGCTCGGGGTAGTCGACCCCGCACACGTCCATCAGGCACTTGAACTGGCAGTTCGTGTCGTCGCGCAGGAACGTCAGCACGGGCACGATGTCGTCGCGCTTCACGCGGACCATGAGTTCGCCCAGCGCGAGCGACACGTCGGTCACCGCGTCGCCGAGCGACGCGGCGACATAATCGGCGAGTTCCTTGAACGCCTCTGCCATCGGGCGCACCGGCCTGGGTTACGGACTCAGCGGGCGATCGTGTTGGTGCGCCGGATCTTTTTCTGGAGCTGAAGAATCCCGTAGACCAGCGCCTCCGCCGTGGGCGGGCAGCCCGGGACGTAAATGTCGACCGGCACGATGCGGTCGCAGCCGCGGACGACGGAATAGGAGTAGTGGTAGTAACCGCCGCCGTTGGCGCAGCTACCCATGGAGATCACCCAGCGGGGCTCGGGCATCTGGTCGTACACCTTGCGGAGCGCCGGTGCCATCTTGTTGCATAAGGTGCCGGCGATGATCATGACGTCGGACTGGCGCGGGCTGGGGCGGAACAGGACCCCGAACCGGTCCAGGTCGTAGCGGCTGGCTGCGGCCTGCATCATCTCGATCGCGCAGCAAGCGAGCCCGAAGGTCATGGGCCAGAGCGAGCCGGTGCGTGCCCAATTGATCAGCTTGTCGAGCTTCGCGACGACGAAGCCCTTGTCCGTCAAATGGTCGCTGACGCTGCGAAGCAGCGCCTCCTGCTCCGGGCCGGGGCCGACGGGAGCTCGCTCCCCGACGAAGACCGACGGCGTCTTCACTCCCATTCCAGTGCCCCCTTCTTCCACTCGTAAATGAAGCCGACCGTCAGGATCCCGAGGAACACAACCATCGACCAGAACCCGAACAGGCCGATGTCGCTCAACGAAACCGCCCAGGGGAACAGGAAGGCCACCTCGAGATCGAAGATGATAAAGAGGATGGCGACGAGGTAGTAGCGCACGTCGAAGCGGCTGCGGGCGTCCTCGAACGCCTCGAAACCGCATTCGTAGCGCGACAATTTCTCCGTGTCCGGCCGCTGAGGCGCGACCAGGAAGGGAGCGCCGACGACGGCCACAGCGAGCACGCCAGCGACGCCCAAGAAGATCAGGATCGGCAGGTATTCCGCGAGCATCGCCTCCATC
>JBHICW010000010.1:0-21487 GCA_046759785.1 Alphaproteobacteria bacterium | reverse complement strand
CTTCGCCTCGCCCCGGAGGCGAAGCCGAAGGCGGCCTCGGGCGGCGGGTGAGCGCTCGACCTGGCGGCGCGGGGCGAATTTCCTTAAGGGGCCTCGCCGGACCGGACAGGGCGTTCACGGCGTCGGGTCACCGAAGACCGTGATCGTCGGGCGCTTTGGTTCCACACTGGTATCGTTGTAAGGCTTCCCCACCGAGGGGAAGGGTGCCGCCACGTGGACGTTTGGTCCGGTTGGGCCCAGCCTTGGAGCGGTCTTTTCTAGCAGGGCTGGCGAGGGATGGCGAAGTGCTCCGCGGCCCGCTCCAACCGTCGCCCGTCTGGGTTGCTATGGAAAGAAAAAGGACGGGGCGCGCGACGCGCGCCCCGCCAAGTCAGGGAGGACACACCATGAAGACTGCGGTGGCGACCAGTCCACGATCGCACCGCAGGTGCCGCAGATGGGACCCATGCGATGGGATCACGTGCAGCCGCTGGTTGCGCCGCACGTGTCGCATTTGAGGCAGGTCCCATTGCGGACCAGGGTGAGGTTCCCGCACTCGCTGCACGGGTCTCCCTCGTAACCTTTGAGCCGCGCTTCGCGGATCATCTCGAGCCGGGGGTCGGCGACCGCCTCGGCGGCGGCGCCCGCGACCGCCGCGCCGCCGTGCCCGCCGCCGTTACCGCCCACACCACCCTCGACGACCCTGAGGCTTCGCCTGACGTAGCCGTTGCTTGCGACACGCATCACCGCGTCGAGCTCCGGCTCCGGGCCAGGCGCGTCGTCACGGGCGCGGGTGGTCTCGCCGCGCCCCCGTCCGACGGTGTCGGGCAGCACGTCCGCGGGTTCCACGTGCAAGAGGTCGCCTCGGCCGAGGTACGAGATGGCGACCTCGCGGAAGATGTAGTCCAGGATCGAGGTCGCCATCTTGATCGTGTCGTTGCCTTCGACCGCGCCCGAGGGCTCGAAGCGGGTGAAGGTGAACGCCTCGACGAACTCCTCCAGCGGCACGCCGTACTGCAGCCCGATCGAGATGGCGATCGCGAAGTTGTTCATCAGGCTGCGGAAGGCGGCGCCCTCCTTGTGCATGTCGACGAAGATCTCGCCGAGGGAACCGTCCTCGTACTCGCCGGTCCTCAAGTAGACCTTGTGCCCGCCGACGATCGCCTTCTGGGTGTAACCGCGCCGGCGTTGGGGAAGCCGCCGGCGCTTCGCCGCGCGGGCGCGCATCTCGCCCACCGCCAGCTTTTCTGCGATCTTCGCGACGCGCGCGCCGGCCGCGGCGGCCGCCTCCTGTTCCTCCTCCGGCTCCTCGTCCTCGCCGAGACTCAGCGCGCTCAAGGGCTGGGACAGCTTCGAGCCGTCCCGGTAGAGCGCGATGGCCTTGAGCCCCAGCCGCCAGGAGAGGCGGTAGGCGTCCTGACAATCGCCGACCGTGGCGCCGTTCGGCATGTTGATCGTCTTCGAAATCGCGCCGGAGATGAACGGCTGCGCCGCCGCCATCATCCGGATGTGGCTCTCGGTCGAGAGGAACCGTCGCCCCGACCGCCCGCACGGGTTCGCGCAGTCGAAGACAGGGAGGTGTTCCGCCTTGAGATGCGGCGCGCCCTCGAGCGTCATGGCGCCGGAGCAGTAGGCGTTTGCCGCCTCGACCTCCCCCTTACTGAAGCCGAGAGCGGCCAGCATGTCGAAGTTGAGGTCCTTGAGCCGCTGGTCGGAGAAACCCAGGACGCGCGTCGAGAAGTCCTCGCCGAGCGTCCATTTGTTGAACGCGAACTTGATGTCGAAGGCGTTCTTGAGGGCGTCCTCGAGGGCGTTGAGCGCGGCGCTGTCGAACCCCTTCGCCTTCAGGGTCTCGTGATTGACCGAGGGAGCGCCCTCGAGCGTGCCGCGGCCGACGGCATAGCGGACGATGTCCTTGATCTGGTCCTCGCTGTACCCCAGCCGCCTCAGCGCTACCGGCACCGTGCGGTTGATGATCTTGAAGTAGCCGCCGCCCGCGAGCTTCTTGAACTTGACGAGGGCGAAGTCGGGCTCGATGCCGGTGGTGTTGCAGTCCATCACCAGCCCGATGGTCCCGGTGGGCGCGATCACCGTCGCCTGGGCGTTGCGGAAGCCGTGCCGCTCGCCCAGCTCGAGGGCCCGGTCCCAGGCCCGTCGCGCCGCCTCCACGAGCGCCGGCTCGGGGCAACGCTCGCTCTCCATAGGCACAGGCAGGGCCGACAGCCCCTCGTAGCCCTCGCTCGTGCCGAACGCCGCCCGGCGGTGGTTCCGGATGACGCGCAGCATCGCCTCGCGGTTGGCGGCGAAGCCGGGGAATGCTCCCAGCTCGTGCGCCATCTCCGCGGACGTGGCGTAGGCCGCACCCGTCATGAGTGCGCTGAGGGCAGCGCAGATCGCGCGGCCCTCGGGGCTGTCGTAAGCGTGGCCGGACGCCATCAGCAAGCCGCCGAGGTTGGCGAAGCCCAGCCCGAGCGTCCGGAACTCGTACGACCGCTGGGCGATCCGTCGAGACGGGAACTGGGCCATGAGGACCGAGATCTCGAGCACGATCGTCCACAGCCGAATCGCGTGCTCGAAGGCCGTGACGTCGAACCCGCCGTCCTCGCGGCGGAACGCCTCCAGGTTGAGCGAGGCCAGGTTGCAGGCGGTGTCGTCGAGGAACATGTACTCGGAGCACGGGTTCGACGCGTTGATCCGGCCGGAGTTCGGACAGGTGTTCCACTCGTTGATGGTGGTGTCGAACTGCACCCCCGGGTCGGCCGACGACCAGGCCGCGTACGCGATGCGCTCCCACAAAGCCCGGGCCTCGACCTTCTTCTGGACCTTTCCGTCGGTCCGCCGGATGAGCTTCCAGTCCTGGTCCTTGAGCACCCGCTCGAGGAACTCGTTGGATACGCGGACCGAGTTGTTGGCGTTCTGCCCCGAGACGGTGAGGTAGGCTTCCGAGTCCCAGTCCGTGTCGTACGAGCGGAACGCGATCCCCGTGAACCCCTGCGCCGCCAGCAGGATGACGCGCTGGATGTAGTTCTCCGGGACCATCGCCTTGCGCGCCTTGAGAACCGCCATGCGGAAGGCCGGGTTGTCGGACGGCCGGTGGCGGCCCTCGCGACGCCCCTCATGGAACGCGCGCATGATCGCGTTGAGACGGTTCTCGCACAGGCGCGAGCCGCAGACGAGCGCCGCGACCTTTTGCTCCTCCACGAGTTTCCAGTCGATGAACGCCTCGATGTCGGGGTGGTCGATGTCGACCACCACCATCTTGGCCGCCCGCCGGGTCGTGCCCCCTGACTTGATGGCTCCCGCCGCCCGGTCGCCGACCCTGAGGAAGCTCATCAGCCCGGAAGACTTGCCGCCCCCCGAAAGCGACTCGCCTTGTCCGCGGAGTTTCGAGAAATTGGTTCCCGTCCCCGAGCCGTACTTGAACAGCCGCGCTTCCCGGACCCACAGGTCCATGATGCCGTTGTCGTTGACGAGGTCGTCTGCGACCGCCTGGATGAAGCAGGCGTGCGGTTGCGGGCGCTCGTAAGCCGAGGTGGACGGCTGCACCTCGCCGGTCTCGTGGTCGACGAAGACGTGACCCTGAGCGGGCCCGTCGATCCCGTAGGCCCAGTGAAGCCCCGTGTTGAACCACTGGGGCGAGTTGGGCGCGCCCACCTGCTTGGCCAGCATGCAGCGCAGCTCGTCGAAGAACGCGCGGGCGTCCCGCTCGGCGTCGAAGTAGCCCGCCTTCCAGCCCCAGTAGGTCCACGTCCCCGCGAGGCGGTCGAAGACCTGCTTGGCGGAGCTCTCGCTGCCGTAGGCCTCGCCGTCGCCGTCTTGCGCGGCCTTCTCGTCCGGGACCCGGCGCCACAACCAGGCCGGGACGTCCTTCTCCTCCACCGGCCTGAGCTCGCGCGCTACCCCGGCCTTGCGGACGTA
Organism: Alphaproteobacteria bacterium; assembly: GCA_046759785.1. Classification (GTDB taxonomy): domain Bacteria; phylum Pseudomonadota; class Alphaproteobacteria; order JBHICW01; family JBHICW01; genus JBHICW01. The sequence continues at coordinate 17,590 of JBHICW010000010.1, read as the reverse complement.
TTTCTGGGCCAGCACGTCCGAGGCCACTTGCGACCACCCGGCCGGAACCTCGAGGTTCTCGAGCAGGAAGACGGGAGAGCCGTCGGGGTTGCGGATCTCGCTCGTGGTGGTCCGGAAGTCGATGTCCTCGTAAGGCGACTTCCCTTCGACGGTGAAGCGACGCCCGATCCGCATGACCCCCCGTGAAGCCCTGGCCCAAGGCGACCGCCGCCCAGATCGCCTTTCGGTGCCAGCTCTAGCGTGCCAATCCGGTTGACCCACTAGGTGTTGGCAAAACACCACATATAGACCGCCGGCCCTCAGGATGCAATATATTTTGAGATCGGAGCCATATCCGGGGGGCACCATGGTCGGACCCGCAAGATGTAGCAGCTGGCGAAGGTCCAGCGGGGTGCCGACGGGGACGCCGGATTGACCCGAGCCGCGGCGAAAACGGCCCTTCTTTCAAGGGCTTGCAAGGGTTGCCGTGGGCAGGGATGGAGGTGGTCGGGGAGCGGCGCCCGCCGCCCTCCGGCACTGGACGACGGGCGGCGGCGCGTGCCATATTCGGCGGTTCGCGCCGAAACGGGGACTGGTGATGACGCTGGGCACTCGGCTGTTCACTTGGTTCAAGGGCGAGTACGTGGGGCGGGACCAGTTCGGGAACCGGTACTATCGGGAGCGGGGCAGGCCGCGGGAGCGGCGCCGCCGGCGCTGGGTGATTTACAACGGCGAGCCGGAGGCCTCCAAAGTTCCGCCCCTCTGGAATGCCTGGCTCCATCACGTGGTCGACGAGCCGCCCACGGACTCGCCGACATCCGAGCGGTCCTGGGAGAAGGAGCACATCCCGAATCTGACCGGGACGCCGGAAGCGTACCGGCCCCCCGGTCACGTATTGAGGGGCGGCCGCAGGGCCAAGGCGACGGGCGACTATGAGCCCTGGCGTCCGTGAGGCGGCCCAAGGTCGTCGGCGTGGGCCCGGGCGGGGCGTGGCCCTCGGCGTGGGACGAGCGCGCGGAACGGGCGGCAGTGCGGAGGTGGGTAGTTAAATGGGCAGGTCACTCGTTGAGACCTTGATGGGGGCGGTCGTGTTGGCCGTGGCCGCGGTTTTCCTCGTTTACGCTTACACCCGAGCCGACGTCCAAACCGTCAGGGGCTACGAGGTGAAGGCCCGCTTCACGGCGATCGACGGGCTCAAGGTGGGCGACGACGTCCGCATCAGCGGCATCAAGGTGGGTTCGGTCGTGCGCCAGACCCTGGATCCTGAGTTTTTCCAGGCAGTCGTCACCCTCAGCCTTGACCCCTCGGTCACCCTGCCCGAGGACACGACCGCGGCGGTGGCCAGCGAGGGCTTGCTCGGGGGCAAGTATCTTGCCCTGGAGCCGGGTGGGTCGGAAGAGATCATCAAGCCCGGCGGGGTGATCACGTTCACCCAGCCGTCGGTGAACCTCGAGTCTCTGCTGGGCAAGGTGATCTATAACCTGGGGCGGAGCCAGGCCGGAACGAGCGAGTAGGCGCGGTGTCGGCCGGGCGCGCCTTGTCCGCCGGAGCCCAAGCCTTACATAGGTGAGCGATGGGACAGGCTCCCACCCGGTTGAAGACGCTCGTCTGGCGGGCCCCCGACGGCACGCCCGTCTCGTGCCTTGAGAAGATTAAGGTGCTCAATGAAAACATCGAGGAGATCCGCCAAATGTGCCAGGACGCGCTCGAGGACGGCGTCCTCATGGGTTGCGACGAGGCCCAAGTTCGGCGCGTCCTCTTCGAGCTCGTCCAGTCGCTGGAAGAGCCCATCAAGCGCTGAGATGCTGCGGATCGGCGCCGGCGTTCTGTTCGCTGCGGTTCTGCTCTTTGTATCCCCGACGGCGGCCGAGACCGTGGCCATCCTCCAGGGGCTCAACAAGGTCACGGCCAGGGTGTCCACGATCGAAGCGCCGCTCGACCGGCGCGTCACTTTCGGAATCCTGGAGATCGCGGTTCGCGCCTGTCACAACACGCCACCGGAGGAACCGCCGGAAAGCGCCGCCTTCGTCGAAGTGCGTGAGGTCAAGCCCGGCGAGGCCGGGGAGAGCCTGTTCACGGGCTGGATGTTCGCGTCCAGCCCCGCGCTTTCGGCACTCGAGCACCCCGTTTACGACATCTGGGTGCTGGACTGCAGGGAGTCCGCGCCCGACGCCACCGCCCGCTCCTCGCCTTCGCAGTAGAACCTGGCCTTCGTCGCGAGCGCCTTCGTGAGCAGCCTGCGGTAGTCGCCGCGGGTGACCTCGATCGCGCCGAAACGGGCGAGGTGCTCGGTGAGGAACTGGGTGTCGAGCAGGTGGTAGCCGCCCCGGCGGAGCCGTTCGACAAGGTGAACCAGCGCCACCTTGCTCGCGTCCGTGATCCGGCTGAACATGCTCTCGCCGAAGAAGGCACCGCCGAGGGCGACGCCGTAGAGCCCGCCTACGAGCGTCCCGTCGCGCCAGGCTTCCACGCTGTGCGCGTGCCCCTGGACGTGGAGGGCGCAGTAGAGCTCGATCATCCGGTCGTTGATCCAGGTCTTCGGCCGCCTGGGCGTGGCTTCGGCGCAGGCCTGGATTACCTGCGCAAAGGCGCTGTCGCAGCCGATCTCGAATTCGCGCCGCCGGAGCCGCCGGGCCAGCCGGCGAGGGATGTGGAACCGATCCAGGGGAAGAATGGCGCGGACGTCGGGGTCGATCCAATAGAGACGGGGGTCATGCCGACCCTCGGCCATCGGAAACAGCCCGCAGGCATAGGCCCTGAGAAGCATCTCCGGGGTGATGACGACGGTCATCCCGGGGTTCCGCCTTCGCCGACCAGATCTTCCAACCAGTGGATATGGTAAGCGCCGTTGGCAAAGTCAGTCTCGGCGATCAGCCGCTGGTGGAGGGGGATGGTCGTATCGATGCCCCCGATGACGTACTCCTCGAGCGCCCGCTTGAGCCGCATCAAGCATTCGTTCCTGTTGCGGCCGTGGACGATGAGCTTGGCGATCAAGCTGTCGTAATGGGAAGGCACCTCGTAGCCGGCGTAGAGCGCCGAATCCACCCGAACGCTCAAGCCCCCCGGCGCGTGGTAGCTCGTGACCCGTCCCGGCGAGGGGGCGAAGGTGTCGGCGTTCTCCGCGTTGATGCGGCATTCGATCGCGTGGCCGCGGAAGCGCACCTCCTTCTGCTGGTAGCCGAGGGGAGCGCCGGCGGCCAGCCGGATTTGCTCGCGGACGAGGTCGATTCCCGTGATCATCTCGGTCACGGGATGCTCGACCTGGAGTCGGGTGTTCATCTCGATGAAGTAGAACGCCCCGTCCTCGCAGAGGAACTCGACGGTGCCCACGCTCTGGTATCCCAGTTTGCGCATCGCCTTGGCGACGGATTCCGCGAGACGCTGGCGCTCGGCGTCGTTGAGACCAGGCGAGGGTGCCTCCTCGACGAGCTTCTGGTGGCGGCGCTGGAGCGAGCAGTCCCGTTCGCCGAGGTGTACGACGGCCCCGTGGTCGTCCGCCAGAACCTGGATCTCGACATGGCGCGGCGTGAGGAGGAACTTCTCGAGGTAAAGGGCGCCGTCGCCGAAGGCGACCTCGGCCTCCTGGCTTGCCAGCCTGAAGGCGTCCGCTATCTCTTGCGCCCCGCCCACGACTCTCATGCCCCGTCCGCCGCCCCCCGCCACGGCCTTGAGGATGATCGGGTAGCCGATCGCGTCCGCCGCGCGCCCCGCCTCGGTGGCGTCGCCAACCGGCCCGTCCGAGCCCGGAATCACCATAATCCCCAGGTCCTTGAGCGCCGCCTTGGCCGTTGCCTTGTCGCCCATGAGACGGATGTGCTCGGGCTTCGGCCCGATGAACGTGAAGCCGTGCTCTTCCACGATCCCGGCGAAGCCCGCGTTTTCCGCCAGAAATCCGTAGCCTGGGTGAATGGCATCGGAATTCGTGATCTCGGCGGCCGCGACCATCGCCGGGATGTTGAGGTAGCTCTCCCGCGCGGGTGGGGGACCGATGCACACGCTCTCGTCCGCCAGCCGCACGTGCATGGCCTCGGCGTCTGCGGTGGAATGCACGGCCACCGTGTGGATCCCCATCTCCCGGCAGGCGCGGTGGACGCGCAGGGCGATCTCACCGCGGTTGGCGATGAGCACTTTGTCGAACACCGGGACCGGCTACTCCAGAATCAGGAGCACCTCGCCGTACTCCACCGGCGCTCCGTTTTCGACCAGGAGCTCGGCCACCTTTCCGGCCTTGGGTGAGCGAATCGGGTTCATCGTCTTCATCGCTTCGACGATGAGCAGGGTGGCCCCTTCCTCCACCGTGTCGCCGACGTTGATGAGGGGGGGCGCGCCTGCCTCCGGCGCGAGATAGACGGTTCCCACCATGGGCGAGGTCACGACTCCGGGGTGCTCGGGATCGACGTGCGAGGACGGGGCCGGCCCGCCCTCCTGCGCCTCAGGCGCCTCATCTGCGCTCGCGGGCGCCGGCGCCGCCTGTCGCGGTGGAGGCGCCGCGGCCGCGGGGGCGCCCCGGGCGACGCGGATCCGCTTGTCCCCTTCGCCGAGTTCGATCTCGGACAGCCCCGTCTCCTCAAGGAGCGCTGCCAGCGTGCGGATGAGGTTGCCATCGACCTCGAGCTTCGCCATCGTTTACGCCGTCTCCCGCACGAGCTGTGCCATTGCCTCGAGGGCGAGCACGTACCCGGACGCACCGAAGCCGCAGATAGTGCCGCGGGCCGCCTGGTTGACGTAGGAATGGTGCCGGAAGGCCTCTCGCCGATATATATTGGACAGGTGAACCTCGACGACGGGCAACCCCGTGGCGAGGAGCGCGTCCATGAGGGCCACCGACGTGTGGGTGAGCCCCCCGGCGTTGACGATGATCCCGGCTGACACGCCGCGGGCCGCCTGGACCCAATCGATCAGCTCCCCCTCGTGGTTGCTGTGGCGGAAATCCACTTCGAGCCCGAGGGCCTTCGCTTTCTCCTCGACCATGGCGCGGATGTCGGCGAGGGTCTGGCGGCCATAGACCTCGACCTCCCGGCTTCCCAGCAGGTTGAGGTTCGGCCCGTTGATGATCAGGACCCTAGCAGTCATGCGCGGCGGCTGAAGCGGCAGCCCCCTGTCGCGGACCCTTATAGCACGCGGCTGCGCCCGAGCAATCGTGGCGGTACGCTCCGATCGAGCTTGGCGAGACCGATTCCCGGCGGTAGCCGCCTCGAGCTCCGAACGCGTTAGGCTGGGCCGCGGGAGGGCGGCCCGTCCGACCCGTCATTGTCTCTTTGTGGCTGTCAGGATGTCGGCGGCGCGGAGCCAGCCGGGCGAACCCTCCTTGAGCCGCTTTTGGGCCCACGTGGCGAAACGAATGGCATCGTCCCGCCGGCGCCCCAGGTACGCCTGTTCCGCGCTGGCGAGATCCGCCATGCCGAGCTGCCCGTCCCGGCCGTAGGCGACGCTCAAGAGACGCCACGCCGAGGAGTCCTTCGGGTCACGGCGCACCGCCTCTTCGAGGTGGGTGATCGCCGGCGCGATCGCTTCCGCCGCGCCGCTCTCGGTGAGCGCCCGAGCGAGACCCACCCTGAGCTGTGGCTCGTCGGGCAGCAGGTCCACGGCCCGCTGGTAGCTGGCCACGGCCTCCCTCAGCCGACCGTTCTCAAAAAGGACCTGGCCTCGGAGTTCGTGGAAGAACGGGTCATCGGGTCGTTCTGCGATCAGCCCGTCAAGCGCCGCCAACGCCCGCTCGAGGTCGGGAATGCGGTAGTAGGCGATAGCCCGGGCGTACCGCGCCTCGAGGCTCATGTCGCCCTCGGAATAGCGGGCGAAGGTCCGGTCCGGCCGATCGAGGAAGCCGTGGAGCTTGGCGTGCATCCGCCGGTGGCGCTCCTCGAGCTCGGCCGCCGCGGGCTTGTCATTGAACGGCGAGGCTTCGAGGCGATAGCGCAGGAGCCCGATGCGCTCGCGTGACAAAGGGTGGGTCCGGAGATAGGGAGGCAGGCTGCTCCCGATCAGGACCTCCTGGTCCGCGAGGACGTCGAGGAACTCGACGAGGCCCCGGGGGGACTGGCCGCTGGCCTCGAGAAACCGGAGCGCGGCCTGGTCGGCCGTCTGCTCCTGGACTCGGCTGTGGCGCAGGAACGAGCGGCGGGCGAGCTCTTGGCCCGTCGCCGCCACGGCGGCACCGCCCTCGCCCGACCCTGCGACCGTCACCGCCGCCCCCAGGATCGCGGCCAGGATGGCGGCGGCGCTGGCGTCTTTACGCGCGCCGTGAGTGCGGGCGAGGTGGCCTCCGGCGATGTGTCCCACCTCGTGGGCGATGACCCCGATGACTTGGTTGGCGCTCTGGCTCTCGAGCAGGAGGCCGGTATTGATGAACAGGTTCATTCCTTCGGCGACGAACGCGTTGATCCGCTTGTCGCGCACCAGGTGGACGCGCACGGCCTCTGCGTCGATCCCCGCGGCCTGCAGGAGTGGCGCCGCGAAGGTGCGAATGGTATTTTCGATTTCCGCGTCGCGGATCAACGACACCCGGGTGGTCTGCGCCGAGGCGGCGGGCCCGCTCGCGGCCACACACAGGCCGATCAATACAAGGTGGATGAACCGTTTAGCCACCGTCGCTCATCCGCTTGGCTGGGCCCACGGTACGAGGCTCAAGAGGTGGCGTCAATGCGCCGCCGTGCTCGTTCTCCTGGTGCTGGCGAGCGCCTGCGGGGGGCCCCGGGAGCCGACTCTGGCATTCCCCCGCGGCACGGCGTTCCTCGGCGCAGTGGCGGGAGACGAGCCCCGGGCCGCGCTCGTGGCGCGGGGGGTCCTTGCGGCCGGAGGCAATGCCGCCGACGCGGCCGTCGCCCTCTATTTCACCGCCGCTGTCACCTACCCCGCGGCCGCTTCGCTGGGCGGCGGCGGGGTCTGCCTCGTCTACGACCCGTCCACCGACACGACGGAGGCGCTCGACTTCCTGCCGGACGCCCCTGCCGGGGATCCGGTCCCCGGGACGTGGGCAGCCGCGGTTCCGGGCGCGGTCCGCGGGATGTACGCGCTCAACGCCCGGTACGGACGCTTCCGCTGGGGGCGGCTTCTGGCGCCGGCGGAGCTGAACGCCCGGTTCGGCCACCCGGTGTCGCGGGCGTTGGCTAGGCGGCTCGCCGAGGCCGGGCCGCGGCTGCTTGAGGAGCCGGACCTCGCCCGGCTCTTCGGGCGGGGCAGGGAAGGGCCGGTGCGCGAGGGCGAGAATCTTGTCCAGCTCGACCTTGCGGCTCTGTTGGCCCGGGTCAGGGCCCGCGGTCCGGGCGAGTTCTACACCGGCGCGCTCGCGCGGAGCTTCGTGGACGGGGTGCGGACGGCCGGCGGCTGGCTCACGATCGACGACCTGCGCGCGTACCGGCCGCGCTGGCGCGAGACGGTCAGCATGCGCTTCGGGTCCGCGAGGCTCCACACCGCACCGCCACCCGCGCTCGGCGGGATCACCGCCCTCCAGATCTGGCGCATGCTCGCCCAAGGCAAGCGCTACCGGCGTGCGTCGCCGGACGAGCGCCCCCACCTCCTGGCCGAGGCGGCGATGCGGGCGTTCACCGACCGGACCGCGTGGCTTCCGCCGGGTGACCGCGAGGCGGAGCCACCCGACGACGTTCTTTCGGAGGCTCGCGCCGCCCGCCTCATGGCGAGCTACCGCCCGGACCGAAGGACGCCGGCGCCGAGCACCGCGCCGCCCGCCGCGGCACTCGAAGGGGCGAGCGAGGCAATGGCATTCGTGGTCGTGGACCGGGAAGGCTCGGCGGTGGTGTGCGTGGTGAGCCTCTTCGAGCCTTTCGGAGCCGGGCGGATGGCCCGGGGAACCGGGATCCTCCTGGCCGGTGCACCCGGCACGGCAGGGCGCGATCCGGCGCCTCTCGCGGCGGTCCTGATGGTGAACCATAACACTCGTCAAGGCGTCTTCGCCGCGGCCGCGTCGGGCGGCGCCCCCGCAGCCGCCTCGCTGGCCGCAACGATGGTCCAGATTCTCGTCGACGAGAGGCCGTTGGCGCCGGCCGTGGCCGCGCCCCGGCTTCACCGCGGCGGGCTGCCGGACGTGGTCCTGGTGGAGCCCGAAATGGGGGAGCGGGGCCTTGCCCAGCTGGCCGCGCGTGGGCATGTCGTCCAGCGAAGTCCGCTGTTGGGCCGAGTCCACGCGATCCACTGTCCCGAGGGGCTGAAAAGCTCGCCGGAAAGCTGTAGCTTCACCGCCGACCCGCGCGGCTTCGGGCTCGCTACTGCCGGCGGTTTCTGAGGGTAAGGGATGAAGGTCGCACGGCGCAGCGACATTTCGCCGTTCCTCGTCATGGAGGTCATGCGGGCGGCCAACGAGCGCAAGGCGGCGGGCGGCGACGTGGTCCATCTCGAGGTGGGCCAGCCGAGCACCGGGGCGCCGAAGGCGGTGGTGGAGGCCGCCAAGGCGGCGCTCACGCGGGAGCGGCTGGGCTACACCGACGCCCTCGGCCTTCCCGAGCTTCGCGCGGCGGTCGCCCGCCACTACAAGGACTACTACGAGGTCGACGTCGCTGCCGAGCAGGTCGTCGTGACGGTGGGATCGTCGGGCGCGTTTGTGCTCGCGTTCCTCTCCTGTTTCGATCCCGGCGACAGGGTCGCGGTGGCGGAGCCCGGATTCCCTTGCTACCGCAACATTCTCTCGGCCCTGGGCGCGACCCCGGTGCCTCTGCCCGTGGAGGCGGCGTCGCGCTTCCAGCCGAGCGTGGCCCTGCTTGAGGCGCTGGCGGAACCGCTCGACGGCCTCATTGTCGCGAGCCCGTCCAACCCCACCGGGACCATGCTTCCGCCCGGGGAGCTCGCGGCGCTCGTCCGCTACTGCACGGACCGCGGCATTCGCTTCATCTCGGACGAGATCTACCACGGCATCACCTACGGCGGGCGCGCCACCACGGCGCTCGCGCTCGGGGACGGGATGGTCGTGGTCAACAGCTTTTCGAAATACTTCTCGATGACGGGCTGGCGCCTGGGCTGGATGGTCGTGCCCGGTGAGCTCATTGGGCCCGTCGAGAGGCTCGCCCAAAATCTGTACATCTCGCCGCCGACCCTGGCGCAACACGCTGCGATCGTCGCCTTCGACTGCCGCGAGGAGCTCGACGTCAATGTTGCCCGCTACGCCCGCAACCGAGCCCTTCTCTTGGAGGAACTTCCCAAGGCCGGCTTCGAGTCACTCGCCCCCGCCGACGGAGCCTTCTACCTCTATGCGGATGTCGCGCATCTCACCAACGACAGCAACGCGTTCTGCCGCCGGATGTTGGCGCACCTCGGGGTGGCGACCACGCCGGGCGTGGACTTCGACCCCCGGCGGGGTCAGGCGTTCGTGCGCTTCTCGTTCGCCGGAACCACGGAGGACATGGCGGAGGCCGCGCGCCGGCTCAGACGCTGGCTCCGTTGATCGAAACCGGGCTCGCCCATTAAAAGGCCCTGTCTTCTCGGGGGTGCCCGCCCGGCCGCGGCTAAGGCACCAGCCGCTGCCACCACCCTCTGCGCCGCGGCCTCGGCGACGAGTCGCCGCCGTCTCCTGAGGGACCCGCGGACGCCTTGTCTGTAACCTGGTCGCCTGCCCGGACGGGGGCGGCACCGGCGCCCTCCTCGACACCACCTTGCCCCGCACCCTCGGGCGCGGCTGTCGACGTCTCTTGGGCCTCGCCGTCAGCCTTTTTCCTGCGGCTGCGGCTCGTGCGGCGGCGAGGTTGCCTGGGCTTTTTGGCACTCTTGGCTTTGGCCGACCGCTGGCCCGCCGCTTTGGTCACCCGTTTCTCGCCCTCGGACTCGGCGAGGGCGGCGGGCACCTTTTCCTTGACGGGTTCCGCCATGGCCTCGGGCGGCTCGTCTTTATCGAAGGCCTCGGCGGCAGCGGAGACCGCGGCCGCCACCTCGTCTGGGCCTTTGTCCGCCAGAGCGGGAGCCTCCGCTCCCGCCTCGGCAGCGCTCTTCGCCGCGGCCGGCCGGGCCTTGGCGTCAGAGGCACCGCGGCCGCGCCGTCGGCCGCCCCGCCGGCTCCGGCGCCGCGATTTGCGGGGTCCCTCGGCAGGCGCCTGCGGCTGTGCTTCGGCCGCGGCCTCTCGTACGGCTGCGGCTTCACCCTCGGGCTCGGGCTCGGCAACAGCCTTGGCGGCCGGCTCCTCGGCCTCCGCGCGCTTGCGCCGCCGCCGCCGCCGCTTCTTGGCCCGCTCTTCCTGGGCCTCGGTGGCCTCTTCGGCCTCCTCCACCCCCGGTAGCGCGATCTCGCCGGGCTCGACCGGCTTCTCGGCCGTGCCCTCGCCGGCACGGACCTCGCCGGCCTGTCGACGCGTCTTGATCCGCTCGAGCCCGATGTCGGGCGGCGTCTGGTGGTCGTCGGCGGCGATGAACACCCGGAGCCCATAGCGCTCTTCGATGGCGCGCAGTGCTTCGCGCTTGTGGTTCATGAGATACAGAGCCACAGGGGTCGGCACCGTGACCGTGATCTCGCTGCTGCGTTCGCGGATGCCTTCCTCCTCGATCGTCCTGAGCGCGTGCAGGGTCAACGACTCGGTCGAGCGCAGGCGGCCTATCCCGCCGCAATACGGACAGACCTCGGTGCTCGCCTCGATGAGACTGGGGCGCAACCGCTGCCGCGAGAGTTCGAGCAGGCCGAACGGGCTGATCCGGCCCGCCTGAATCCGCGCCCGGTCGGCCTTCAACGCCTCCTTCAGTTTCCTCTCGACCGCCCGGTCATTCTTGTGATCGTCCATGTCGATAAAGTCGATGACGATGAGACCGGACAGGTCCCTGAGCCGCAGCTGACGGGCGATCTCATCGGCCGCCTCCAGGTTCGTCTTTAAGGCCGTGTCCCCGATATTACGCTCCTTGGTCGCACGCCCCGAGTTCACGTCGATCGCCACCAGAGCCTCGGTCGGATTGATCACGATGTAGCCGCCCGACTTGAGCTGCACTACCGGGTTGTGCATCGCGTCGAGCTGGCTTTCCACCTGGTGGCGGTGGAAGAGGGGGATACGGTCGCGGTAGGGTTGGACCCGCTTGGCATGGCTGGGTATCAGATGCTTCATGAACCCCTTCGCCGTGGAGTACCCGTCTTCGCCCTCGACCAGCACCTCCTTGATGTCCTTGGTGTAGAGGTCCCGGATGGAGCGCTTGATGAGGTTGCCCTCCTCGTAAATGAGCGTGGGCGCGGTCGACTTGAGCGTGAGTTCCCGGGTCTCGTCCCACAGTTTGAGGAGGTAATCGAAGTCGCGCTTGATCTCCGCCTTGGTGCGCTCCATCCCCGCGGTGCGCAGGATGAGCCCCATGCCCTCCGGCACCTCGAGCTCGTCCGCGATCGCCCTGAGCCGCTTGCGGTGCTCCTGGTCGACGATCTTGCGTGAGATTCCCCCGCCGCGCGGGGCGTTGGGCATGAGGACGCAGTAGCGGCCGGCGATGGAAAGATAAGTGGTCAGCGCCGCTCCCTTATTGCCGCGCTCCTCCTTGGCGACCTGGACGAGCAGGATCAGCCGGTGCCTGATCACCTCCTGGATGTTGTAGCGGCGGGTGAGGGGAGGCCGGTCGCTCTCGAGCTCATCGATCTGCTCCCCACCCACGAGCTCCACTTCCGAAGTGGCGCCCTCGGAGGCCGCCTCGTCCTCGCCGGTCTCCTCAGGCTCCGGCTCGGGCTCCGCCCCATCGCCGCCGCCGTCCGTGCCCTCGCCGGACCCGTTGCCGGCCGGCCGCGCCGCCTGCCTGTCCGCTTCCGCATCGAGGAACTGCCGGTCCGCGACAGGGATCTGGTAGTAGTCGGGGTGAATCTCGGCGAAGGACAGGAACCCATGGCGGTTCCCGCCGTAGTCGACGAACGCCGCCTGCAGCGAAGGCTCTACCCGCGTGACTTTGGCGAGGTATATATTGCCCTTGAGCTGCTTCTTGGTGGAGGTTTCGAAGTCGAATTCTTCAAGGCGGCTCCCGTTGAGCACGACGACCCGGGTCTCCTCCGGATACGTCGCATCAATGAGCATACGCTTGACCATAAGGACATGAGCTCCGCGACGAGCGCCAGGAACGGCCGCGCGAACAACGGCGGGCAGCTCGTCATTGAGTTGGGCGAAGCCGACGGTGCCTGCAACTTGTCTCCTCCCGCACAAAAGACCGCATGGGGCTAACCCGGGAAAGGTTAAGGAGGCTGCCATCACCCCGGACGACGGCCGAGGCGCGGCTTCGGATTGCACCTAGAATTCCGCGCTGTCGTGAGCGAGACGCCCCGCCGCCCAATGGCAAACTCAACCGCCTTGGGCCGACGGGTGCCGCGCCCCCCGGGGACAAACGCCTCCGGCGTGACCCCAGGGCCGACTGCGGACGTTCGCTGCATCAATCATAATTTCCGCTCCGCGGATGCACAATGAGAGAATCGTACCCGTTCCGTCGGCCAGGCCGGGGCCCGGCGGTGGAGGCCGCCGGGCCTCTGCCCAGACCCAGGCGAGCAGCCGGCTAGACCTTGGCTAGGCCTTAGGGCATTGCCGGATCAACGGAGTTCGCGCAATATCTCGCGACCGCGCGTCCGGCCGAGAGAACCGTGTTCATGACCGCCTCCACCACCGGCTTCAGGGGCGCGCTTGCGCTCCTCGGCGTCCTAGTGCTCCTGCCGGGCCCAGCGGCGGCCGAGGCTCCACTGGTGACCGGGGTCCGGGCGGGCAAGAACGCCGCGGTCACCCGTTTCGTCCTGGACCTCACTCAGGCCATCGACTTCACCGTCTTCACCCTGCCTGACCCGTACCGTGTGGTGATCGACCTTCCCGAGGTGACATGGCGCCTGCCGCCCAACGCGCTTCCCACCGGGCCGGGGCTAATCCAGGGCTTCCGGTACGGGCTCTTCCAGCCCGGACGCTCGCGCGTGGTGCTCGACGTGCGCGGCCCGGTCGCGGTCAAGAACGCCTTTCTGCTCAAGCCCACCGCCAACTTCGCGTACCGGTTCGTGCTCGACCTCGAGGAGGTGAGCGCGAGCACGTTCCGACGGCAGGCGCAGGTCATGCCTCCGCCCAAGGTGGTACCGCCACCTGCGCCGCCCAAGGCGCCTCCGCCGCCGGCGGGCAAGCACGTCGTGGTCATCGATCCGGGGCACGGCGGTGTCGATCCGGGCACCATCGGATTGAGCGGCGTTGACGAGAAGCACATTAACCTCGTCGCTGCGTTAGAGCTCAAACGCCAGCTCGAGGCGACGGGTCACTACGTCGTCGCCATGACGCGTGACCGCGACGTGTTCGTGAGCCTGTACGACCGCGTGGCGAAGGGCCGCGCCGCGGGCGCGGAGCTGTTCATCTCGCTCCACTGCGACGCCGTGGACAACGGTCGTGTGCGGGGCGCCACCGTGTACACCGTTTCGGCAAAGGCCTCCGACGCCGAAGCGGAGGCCTTCGCGGCGAAGGAGAACCGGGCCGACGTCATTGCCGGGCTCAGCATTCTCGCGACGGCCTACGACGAGGAGGTGGCGAACATCCTGATCGACCTAGCCCAGCGCGCGACGACGAACGCCTCGTCGGGGTTCGCTGAACGGCTCGTCAAGGAGATCGGAAAGGCGACCAGGCTCAGGCGCAACACGCACCGGTTTGCCGGCTTCCGGGTGTTGCGCGCGCCGGACGTTCCCTCGGTGCTCGTCGAGCTCGGCTACCTTTCCAATCGGCAGGACGACAAGCAGCTTAATAGCGCCGCCTTCCGCACGAAGCTGATGCGGGCGGTCGTGCGCGCCATCGAGGGCTTCTTCGCGGCCAAAGCGGGCGCGCGGACATAACTCGGCCACATTTCGGTGCTAGGCTTTGTCAAGGCAGTCAAGGGATCTTCGCCAGCCATGACCCGCTTCGCAAGGGCTGTTACCGTCTGTTTCGCTGTCGTGATCCTGTTCGCTGTCGCGGCCGGCGGCGGGGTCCTGTATGCCCTCTATCATTTCGGGCGCGGGCTTCCCGACTACCAGCAGCTTGGCGACTACCAGCCCCCCGTGGTCACTCGGGTCCACGCGGGCGACGGTCGGTTGCTCGCCGAGTATGCCGTCCAGCACCGAATCTTCGTGCCGGTCGATGCCATGCCGAAGCGCGTCATCCGGGCGTTCCTCGCGGCCGAGGACAAGAACTTCTACACTCATCCCGGGATCGACCTCATGGGGGTCGTACGCGCGGTCGTCACCAACCTCGCGAACATCGGCAGGGACCGGCGGCTCGTCGGAGGCTCGACCGTCACCCAGCAGGTGGCGAAAAACTTCCTTTTGAGCAATGAGATATCGGTTGAGCGCAAGATCAAGGAGGCGATCCTCGCCTTCCGGATCGAGCGGGCGTTTTCCAAGGACCGGATCCTCGAACTCTACCTCAACCAGATCTACCTCGGCTTCGGCTCTTACGGCGTGGCGGCCGCGGCCCTCAACTACTTCAACAAGTCACTCGACGAGCTGACGATCGCCGAGGTGGCGCTCCTCGCCGCGCTGCCCAAGGCGCCCAGCAAATACCATCCGCTGCGCAGGGCGGCGGCGGCCAAGGCCCGGCGCAATTGGGCCATCGGCCGAATGCTCGCCGAGGGCTACATCACGGCCGAGGAGGCCGAGCGGGCGAAGGCCGAACCGCTCGTCATCCTTGCACGCGACGAGATGGAGTTCGTGCGGGCGGACTACTTCACCGAGGAGATCCGGCGGGAGCTGGTGCGTCGCTATGGCCAGGAGATGCTCTATGGCGGCGGCCTTTCGGTGCGGACCACTCTCGCCCCGTGGCTGCAGACGATCGCGGAACGGGCGCTTGCTCAGGGGCTCATCGCCTACGACCGCCGCCATGGCTGGCGCGGTCCGGTGGCGCGTATCGACCCCGGGCCCGGCTGGGCGGCCCGGCTCGACGCCGTCGAGCCGCCGCCAGGCCTTGGGGACTGGCGGCTTGCCGTGGTGCTCGGCCTCGGCGAGCAAACTGCGGAGATCGGGCTCGCCGACGGCACCCGCGGTGTGATCCCGATGGGCGAGATGACCTGGGCAAGGCGCTGGCGCGAAGACCAGCGGCTCGGGCCCGCCGTCAACCGCCCGGCCGACGTGCTCGAGGCGGGGGACGTGGTTTCCGTCGAATCCCTCGGCGCGGAGCGGGCCGAGGGGGTCGCCGAGGTGTACGCCCTGCGCCAGGTCCCCGACGTCGGCGGGGCGATCGTCGCAATCAACCCCCACACGGGGCGGGTGCTCGCCCTGTCCGGCGGGTACAGCTTCGAGATCAGTCAGTTCGACCGCGCGACCCAGGCGCTCCGCCAACCGGGCTCCGCGTTTAAGCCGTTCGTGTACCTCGCCGCCCTCGCAAACGGCTTCACGCCGGTGAGCATCGTCGAAGACGCGCCCATCGTGATCGACCAGGGCCCCGGCCTGCCGAAGTGGAAGCCCGTGAACTACACCGAAAGGTTCTACGGCCTCGCGCCCCTCAGGATCGGCATCGAGCAGTCGCGCAACCTGATGACGGTGCGGCTCGCCCGCATGGTGGGGATCGACAAGGTCGCCGAGTATGCGACCCGCTTGGGGGTGGTCGACGAGCTACCGCCTTACCTTCCCATGGCGCTGGGCGCGCGCGAGACCACGCTTGTGCGCCTGACGGCGGCTTTCGCGATGCTCGTGAACGGCGGCAAGCGCATCGAGCCGGCTCTCATCGAGCGCGTGCAGGATCGCAACGGCCACACGATCTACCGTCGCGACGACCGGGCCTGTTCCGGTTGCCGGGCCGCCGGTTGGGAGGGGCAGCCGGTTCCGATGATCCCCGACACCCGGCCCAGCGTGGTGGATCCCCAAACCGCCTACCAGTTGGTCTCTCTGTTGCAGGGCGTCGTCGAGCGCGGCACCGGCCGCCGGGTCCGCGCCGTGGGAAAGCCTCTTGCCGGCAAAACGGGCACGACGAACGGCTTCTTCGATGCTTGGTTCATCGGCTTCTCGCCCGATCTCGCAGTGGGCGTCTATGTGGGCTTCGACAAGCCCCGAACCCTCGGGCCGAGGGAGACCGGGGCCCGCGTCGCCGCGCCGATCTTCGAGCAGTTCATGCGCGAGGCACTGGCCGACACCCCGACCGTTCCCTTCCGCATACCGCCGGGCATCCGGCTCGTGCGCGTGGACGCGAACACCGGCCTGCTTCCCGGGCCCGAAACCGAGCGGGTCATCCTTGAGGCGTTCAAGCCTGGGACCGAGCCGACAACGAGCGAGCCGGTGGACCGGGAGGGAGCCTCGGGCCTGTATTAGGGCGAAGGGGCTTTCCTTGATGCGGCTGTTGGCCTAAGAGAGGGAGCGCCTACCCGGATCGGCGAGGAGAAGGCAGCGATGCATGCAGAGCTCCAGGCCCTGGCGGAAGAAATCCGGCGGTCTCTGGCCCTCCTAAGGAGGCATCTTTGACTGGGATGCCGCGCTCAGTCGTCTTGAGGAGCTGAACGCCCGCGCCGAAGACCCCGCCCTCTGGAACGATCCCGCCGAGGCCCAGCGCGTGATGCGCGAGCGCACGCGTCTGGACGAGGCCGTCGCCTTAACCCGCGGCCTGGAGCGCGAGCTGGCCGAGAATCTTGAGCTTGCCGAACTCGCCGACGCCGAGGGTGACGAGGCCCTCGTCGACGAGGCCGTGCAGGCGCTGCGTGGGGTGAACACACGTGCGCGCAAGCTGAGCCTCGAGACCCTGCTCTCCCGGGAAGCCGACCCGAACGACTGTTACCTCGAAGTGCATGCGGGAGCGGGCGGCACCGAGAGCCAGGACTGGGCGCAGATGCTCTTGCGCATGTATGTCCGCTGGGCCGAGAGGCGCGGCTTCAAGGTGGTGTGGATCGAGGAAAGCGCGGGCGAGGAGGCGGGGATCAAGTCGGCCACAATTCGCATCGAGGGGCCTTACGCCTACGGGTGGTCCAAGACGGAGGCCGGGGTTCATCGGCTGGTCCGCATTTCCCCCTTCGACAGCAACGCGCGCCGGCATACCAGCTTCGCAAGCGTCTGGGTGTACCCGGTCGTGGATGACTCCCTTCTCATCGAGATCCACGACAAGGACTTGCGCGTCGACACCTACCGCTCTTCGGGGGCGGGAGGACAGCACGTTAACAAGACCGACAGCGCCGTCAGGATCACGCATCTCCCGACCGGGATCGTCGTCCAGTGCCAGAACGAGCGCTCCCAGCACCGCAACCGCGCGGCCGCGATGGCCATGCTCCGGGCGAGACTTTACGAAAGCGAACTTCGGCGGCGGGAGGAGGAGTCCCAGGCCATCAACGCGGCCAAGGGCGACATCGGCTGGGGCCACCAGATCCGCTCGTACGTCCTTCACCCCTACCGCATGGTCAAGGATTTGCGCACCGGAATGGAGACGTCGAACGCGGACGCCGTCCTCGACGGTGACCTCGACGCCTTCATGTCCGCGGCCCTGGCCGGGCGGCTCAAGGGAGCGCTCGAGACCGCGACGGAGGCGGTGAAGGCTCAGGCGCAGGATCGCCGTTAAGCGGACCGCGGCCCGCGTCGCGCCTGAGGCGGCAGCCCCAACGCCAGGGCCGAATTCAGGTGCCCATGTGGTTAATCTAAAAGGTAACCGAAAAAGGGGTTGCGTCGCCGCCTCATGGTTCGAGACGGCGCTGCGCGCCTCCTCATGCTTCGAGACGGCGCTGCGCGCCTCCTCATGCTTCGAGACGGCGCTGCGCGCCTCCT
>JBHICW010000009.1:0-22315 GCA_046759785.1 Alphaproteobacteria bacterium | reverse complement strand
CCGCCCGCACGAAGATCGGCATGGTCGGCGTCAACGTGCCGATCCCGGTGCCGGTCGCCTACCACAGCTTCGGCGGCTGGAAGCGCTCGCTGTTCGGCGACCACCACATGCACGGGGCCGACGGCGTGCGCTTCTACACCAAGATGAAGTACGTCACCTCGCGGTGGCCGAGCGGGATCCGCGAGGGGGCCGAGTACGTCATGCCGCTCTTGCGCTAGGCCGACCGCGGACCGGGGGCTTAAGCCGGCGGCAGGGTAAAGAGACGTGGTGGCACGCAGCAAGATCGCCCTCATCGGCGCCGGTCAGATCGGCGGCACGCTCGCCCACCTCGCCGGTCTCAAGGAGCTCGGCGACGTGGTCCTGTTCGACGTCGTCGAAGGCATGCCCCACGGGAAGGCGCTGGACCTCGTGCAGTCCTCCCCCATCGAGGGGTTCGACGCCCGCCTCGCCGGCGCCAACCACTACGCCGCGATCAAGGGGGCGGACGTGGTCATCGTCACCGCCGGGGTTCCCCGCAAGCCGGGCATGAGCCGCGACGACCTGCTCGCCGTCAACCTCAAGGTCATCGAGAGGGTCGCCAGGGCGGTGAGGCGGTACTGCCCGAGGGCCTTCGTCATCTGCGTCACCAATCCGCTGGACCCGATGGTGTGGGCCCTGCAGAAGCTCTCAGGCCTGCCCCACCGCATGGTGGTGGGGATGGCAGGGGTCCTCGATTCGGCCAGGTTCCGCTACTTCCTGGCCGAAGAGTTCGGCGTCTCGGTGGAGGACGTCACCGCCTTCGTCCTGGGTGGGCACGGGGACACCATGGTGCCCCTCGTCCGCTACTCCGCGGTCGCCGGCATTCCCCTCCCCGACCTCATCAAGATGGGCTGGACTACGCGCAAGAGAGTGGGCGAGATCGTCCGCCGCGCCCGCGACGGCGGCGCCGAGGTCATCGGGCTCTTGAAGACCGGCTCCGCGTATTATGCCCCGGCGGCGGCGGCGATCGAGATGGCGGAAGCGTTCCTCAAGGACAAGAAGCGCGTCCTTCCGTGCGCGGCCTACGTCAATGGCGAGTATGGAGTGAGAGGGCTTTACGTGGGCGTGCCGGTCGTGATCGGGGCGGGTGGCGTCGAGCGGGTGGTCGAGATTCCCTTGAGCGCGCGCGAGAAAGCAACGTTCGCGCAATCCGTCGCCGCCGTCCGGGCCCTGGTCAAACAGGTCAGGCTCTCATCACCTTTTCTTGGGATTGCGCGAATATCGGGATAGCCCGTCTTTCGCCGCCGTCCGCGCCCTCGTCAATCAGATCAAGCTCTGATCATATTCTCTTGGGATTGCACGGATTTTTCGTCGGGAAAAGGTTGCGGACGGCAAGGTCGGTGCTAAAGTACGCTGGCGTGCTACGCCAAGGCCTTTAACCCGCTCTTCGAGCATCGACGTCCCGTTTCCATGATCATCCACGAGTACCAGGCCAAGGGGCTGCTCAAGAGGTACGGCGTTGCAGTCCCTCCAGGCGGCGTGGCCTACACGCACGAGGAGGCGGAGTCGGTGGCCCGGGAGCTGGGGGGATCGCTGTGGGTGGTGAAGGTGCAGATTCACGCCGGCGGGCGGGGCAAGGCCGGAGGTATCAAGCTCGCCCGCTCACCCGAGGAGGTCGGCGAAGCCGCGAAGACGCTCATCGGCAGCCGGCTGGTCACGCCGCAGACAGGGTCCGAGGGCAAGCTGGTCAAGCGCGTGTACGTGGAGCAAGGGCTCGAGATCGACCGCGAGTTCTACCTCGGCATGGTGGTGGATCGAGCCTCAGGCCGCCCCGCGGCCATGGCCTCCCCGGAGGGCGGCGTCGAGATCGAGGAGGTGGCGGCGCGCAGCCCCGAGAAGATCCTCACGGTGCTGATCGACCCGGCGACCGGCCTCCAGCCCTTCTACGCCCGCAAGCTCGCCTTCGGTCTCGGTCTCAAAGGCGACCAGGTCAAGGCGGCGGTCAAACTCGTGAGCGGCATGTACGCGGCGTTTCTCGACAACGACGCCAGCCTGATCGAGATCAACCCCCTCGTCCTCACGAAGGGCGGTGAGATGTTCGCCCTGGATGCGAAGGTCACGTTCGACGACAATGGGCTCTTCCGGCACGAGGACATCGCCGCGCTGCGCGACGAGGACGAGGAGGACCCCCGCGAGGTCGAGGCCTCGAAGCACGAGCTGAGGTACGTTCGCCTCGACGGCAACATCGGCTGCATGGTGAACGGAGCCGGCCTCGCCATGGCCACGATGGACATCATCAAGCTCTGCGGTGGGGAGCCGGCCAATTTCCTCGACGTGGGCGGCGGCGCCACGCGCGAGCGCGTGGCCGCGGCCTTCAAGATTCTGCTCTCGGATCCAAACGTGGAGGCCATTCTCGTCAACATCTTCGGCGGGATCATGCGCTGCGACCTGATCGCCGAGGGCATCGTGGCCGCGGCCCGCGAGGTGAGCCTCAATGTCCCATTGGTCGTTCGCCTGGAAGGGACCAACGTGGCCGTGGGCCGCGAAACCCTCGCCGGATCGGGGCTCCCGATCATCTCGGCCGACGACCTGGCGGACGCCGCGCGGAGGGCGGTCGGCGCGGTGAAGGAGGCGGCCTGATGGCCGTTCTGGTCGACGCCGGGACCAAGGTGATCTGCCAGGGGTTCACGGGCGCCCAGGGCACCTTCCACTCGGAACAGGCGATCGCCTATGGGACCAGAATGGTCGGGGGTGTGACCCCCGGAAAAGGCGGAACCATCCACCTGGATCTGCCGGTCTTCGACACCGTCACCGAGGCCGTCGAGGCGACGGGAGCGGACGCCACCGCTGTGTACGTGCCGCCGGTCTTCGCAGCCGACGCGATCCTCGAGGCGATCGACGCCGAGCTGCCGCTCGTCGTCTGCATCACGGAAGGCATCCCGGTGTTCGACATGGTCCGGGTCAAGCGCGCCCTCTTAGGCTCCAGGACCCGGTTGATCGGCCCGAACTGCCCCGGGATCATAACCCCCGGGGCGTGCAAGATCGGCATCATGCCGGGCCACATCCACGTGCGCGGTCGAATCGGGATCGTTTCCCGCTCCGGGACCCTGACCTACGAGGGCGTGGCCCAGACGACGGCGGTGGGGCTTGGGCAGTCCACCTGCATGGGGATCGGTGGCGATCCGGTGGGCGGGATGAGCTTCGTGGACTGTCTCGGGCTCTTCTTCGCCGACGACGAAACCGAGGGCGTCATCATGATCGGCGAGATCGGGGGCACCGCCGAGGAGGAGGCCGCCGAGTTCATCCGCTCGTCGAAGCGGAAGAAGCCGGTGGTCGCCTTTATCGCCGGGGTCACGGCGCCGCCGGGCCGGCGGATGGGGCACGCCGGGGCCATCATCTCAGGCGGCAAGGGCACGGCCGGCGACAAGATCGAGGCGCTGAAGAGCGCCGGCGTGGTGGTCGCCGACTCCCCGGCAAGCCTCGGTGTTACTATGTTGAATCAATTGCAAGGCAAGGCCCACTGACGGCTCTTGAGCGCGGACGGAAGGACAAGGCGCGACATGGCCAGGCACCTCGAAGAGACGAGCTTCCTCTTTGGCAGCAACAGCGGGTTCATCGAAGAGCTGTACTGTCGCTACCTCAAGGACCCACAATGCGTTGACCCCGGCTGGCAGCGGTTCTTCGCCGAACTCGGCGACGACGAGCGCGCGGTGCTTGCCGAGGCGCGCGGGGCGTCGTGGGCTCCAGAGCCGGTCCCACTGGGAGACGAGGGGGAGGCGCCGCGGGAGGAACCGGCGAGGCGCGACGGCAAGGTGGTGGCGCTGCCGACCGCCGCGCGGCCCGCACCGCAGGAGGTGGGCGACGCCCACGGGGTTGCGCGCGCGAGCATTCGGATCCTCATGCTCATCCGCGCCTACCGCGTGCGCGGCCACCTGATCGCCAACCTTGACCCGTTAGGCCTTGAGGGCGAGAGGCACCACCCGGAGCTCGATCCCGCTTCTTATGGCTTCACCGAGCAGGACTACGACCGCGAGCTCTACGTCGACGGGGTGCTGGGATTAGAGAAGGCGACGCTCCGCGAGGTGCTGGAGGTCGTGAAGCAGACCTACTGTTCCTCGGTGGGTGTGGAGTTTATGCACATCCAGTACCCGGACCAGAAGGCGTGGATCCAACAGCGCATCGAGAGCACCCGCAACCGGTCGGAGCTCTCGCCCGCGGACAAGAAGGCGATCCTCCGCCAGCTCTATGTGTCGGAGGGGTTCGAACGCTTCCTGCACATCAAGTACCCGGGAACGAAGCGGTTCTCGCTGGAAGGGACCGAAAGCGTGATTCCGGCGCTGGAGACGACCATCCGCACGGCGGCCGAGCTGGGGGTGGAAGAAATCGTGCTGGGGATGCCCCACCGCGGCCGCCTCAACGTCCTGGCCACGGTGATGGACAAGTCGTACGCCCAAGTGTTTTCGGAGTTCCAGGGCGAGGCGGCTCACCCGGACGACGTCCAGGGCTCGGGCGACGTGAAGTACCATCTCGGTACCTCCGCCGATCGTGAGTTTCCCGGCGGCCACCGCGTCCACCTCAGCCTCGCCGCCAACCCCTCTCACCTCGAGGCGGTCGACCCGGTCGTCGAGGGCAAGACCCGCGCCAAGCAGGCCCAGCGGAACGACGACGAACGCAGCAAGGTGATGAGCCTGCTGCTCCACGGCGACGCCGCCTTTGCCGGACAGGGGCTGGTGGCCGAGACCTTCGGCCTGTCGCAGCTCAGGGGCCACCGGACGGGCGGCACCATCCACGTCATCGTGAACAACCAGATCGGGTTCACCACGAGCCCGAAGCTGTCCCGCTCGTCACCCTATCCATCGGACGTGGCCAAGATGGTCCAGGCCCTCATCCTGCATGTCAACGGCGACGATTCCGAAGCCGTGGTTCACGTGGCGAAGCTGGCCGTCGAGTTCCGCCAGAAGTTCCATCGCGACGTCGTCATCGACATCTTCTGTTACCGCCGCCATGGGCATAACGAGGCGGACGAGCCGGCGTTCACCCAGCCGCTCATGTACCGCAAGATCGCGCAGCACCCGACAACCCGACAGCTGTATACAGAGAGGCTCATCGCCGACGGGATCCTCACCCCGCGCGAGGCGGACGCGCTCATCACCGAGTTCAACGAGCGCCTGGAGACGGAGCTCGACGCGTCCAAGAGCTATAGGCCGAACAAGGCCGACTGGCTGGAAGGCCGGTGGGTGGGCCTCGAACCGCCGAAGGACACCGGGCCGCGGCGCGGCCAGACGGCGGTGCCGATCAAACTCTTGAAGGAGGTCGGGTCCGCCATCTCGAGGCCGCCCGAGAACCTCAACGTCCACCGCCGGATCCTGCGGCTCCTCGAGGCCAAGGGGCAGATGATCGAGAGCGGCGAGGGGATCGACTGGGCCACCGCCGAGGCGCTCGCCTTCGGGAGTCTGCTTTGCGAAGGGAACCCCGTCCGCCTCAGCGGCCAGGACAGCAGCCGCGGCACCTTCAGCCAGCGCCACGCCGCCCTGATCGACCAGGTCAGTGAGGAGCGGTACGTGCCGCTTAACCATGTCCATCCGGACCAGGCCAAGTTCGACGCGATCGACAGCATGCTGTCGGAGGCGGCGGTGCTCGGCTTCGAGTATGGATACAGCCTCGCCGATCCCCAGACCCTGGTCGTGTGGGAGGCGCAGTTCGGCGACTTCGCCAACGGCGCCCAGGTGATCATCGACCAGTTCGTCTCATCGGGCGAGAGCAAGTGGCTCCGGATGTCCGGCCTCGTTATGTTGCTTCCGCACGGCTTCGAAGGACAGGGGCCGGAGCATAGCTCGGCACGGCTCGAGCGTTACCTGCAGCAGTGCGCGGAAGACAACATGCAGGTCGTGAACTGCACCACGCCGGCTTCGTACTTCCACGTCCTGCGCCGGCAGGTGAGGCGGTCGTTCCGCAAGCCGCTCGTCGTCATGACGCCCAAGTCGCTCTTGCGCCACAAGCGCTGCGTCTCGCGCCTGACGGACATGGGGCCGGGCACCGCGTTCCATCGGGTGCTCTACGAGGATGTTGCGCCGGGCCCCGACGACAAGATCCGCCGGGTCGTCTTGTGCAGCGGCAAGGTGTTCTACGACCTCGAGCAGGAGCGGGACGCGAGCGGCATCAGGGACGTCACGATGTTGCGGCTGGAACAGATGGCGCCCTTCCCGGAGAAGCCGTTGGAGGAGCAGCTCCACCGCTTCCCTAAGGCCGAGGTCGTGTGGTGCCAGGAAGAGCCGCAAAACATGGGCGCCTGGACCTACGTGGCGCCGCGGATCGAGGCGGTTCTCGATCGGATCGACGGGACCTCGCGGCGCCCGCGCTACGTCGGCCGGCCGGAGGCGGCGGCGACGGCCGTCGGCTCCCTCAAGGTTCACCAGCGCGAGCAAGCTGCCTTGGTCGACGAGGCCTTACGGAAGTGAGGATCACGGTCCGGCGTCCGCGCGGGGGCCGAGCGCGGGCGGACGCGGCGGGAGGTCGCAATGGGTAGAGGCGGCGATGAGCATTGAAATCAAGGTTCCCGAATTCGGCGAATCGGTCACCGAGGCTACCGTCGCGCAGTGGTTCAAGAAGGCGGGCGAGGCGGTCTCCCGGGACGAACCCCTGTGCGAGCTGGAGACCGACAAGGCCGCGATGGAAATCAACGCCCCCGTGAGCGGGACGCTCGATGAGATCCGCGTGCGGGCCGGCGAGGAGGTCGCGGTCGGGGCGGTGCTGGGCGTCATCGCCGAGGGAGCCGGCAAGGCGCGGCCGGCGGCGGACAGCGCGCGTACGGTAGCGGCAGCGGCGGAGCCGGGTCCGGCGGCGGCGGCCGCGGCCGAGGAAAGGCGTATCGAGCCCTCGTCCTCCACCGAGCCGTCCCTGTCGCCGGCCGTGCGCAAGCTGGTGACGGAGCACAAGCTGGATCCCGGGGCGATCTCGGCGACCGGCAAGGGTGGCCGGCTCACCAAGGCCGATGTGCTCGCGGCCATCGAGCGCAAGGCGGCGTCCTCCGGGGCGGTGGCGCCCGGCGCGCCGGCGCCGACGGAGGCGAGGCAAGCCGTGCCCCCCGGGCCGGCGCCGGTCGAGGTGGGGCCACCGGAGCCGGCCGCGCGGCGGGAAGAGCGGGTGCGCATGACCCGCTTGCGCAAGCGGATCGCCGAGCGCCTCACCGAGGCGCAGAACACGGGCGCGCTTCTCACCACCTTCAACGAGGTGGACATGACCAACGTGATGGCGGTCAGAAGCCGCTACCGGGACATGTTCGAGAAGAAGCACGGCGTCCGCCTGGGGTTTATGTCCTTCTTCGTGAAGGCGGCGACGGTGGCCCTCAGGGAATTCCCGGCGGTCAACGCCGAGATCGACGGCGACGACATCGTCTACAAAAACTATTACGACATCGGCGTGGCGGTGAGCGCGCCCCAGGGGCTGGTGGTCCCCGTAGTCCGCGACGCGGACCGCGTGAGCTTCGCCGAGATCGAGAAGGCGATCGCGGAGTACGCGCGCAAGGCCCGCGACGGAAAGCTCACGATGGACGAACTTACCGGCGGCACCTTCACCATCACCAACGGCGGCGTCTTCGGCTCCCTTCTGTCGACGCCGATCGTGAACCCGCCGCAGGTCGGCATATTGGGCATGCACAAGATCCAGCAACGCCCGGTCGCGGTGGACGGGAAGCCTGAGGTCCGCCCCATGATGTACCTGGCGCTCACTTACGATCACCGCATCATCGACGGGCGCGAGGCGGTGAGCTTCCTCGTGCGGATCAAGGAGTGCATCGAGGACCCGGAGCGCCTCCTCTTGGATCTCTGACCGCGGCGCGCACTTTGACATGGCGGACGACAGCTTCGACCTGGTGGTGATCGGCGGCGGCCCCGGGGGCTACGTCGCGGCGCTGCGCGCCGCCCAGCTCGGCATGTCCGTGGCGTGCGTCGACAAACGGGATACGCCGGGAGGGACGTGCCTCAACATCGGCTGTATTCCCTCCAAGGCGTTGCTCCAGTCCTCCGAGCGGTTCGTCGCCGCGAAGGAGGAGCTCGCCGCCCACGGGGTCAAGGTGAAGGGGGTGGACCTGGACCTCGCGGGCATGATGGCGCGGAAGGAGAAGGTGGTCGCGCAGCTTGTGGGCGGGGTCGAAACCCTCTTCCGGAAGAACAAGGTCGTCTATGTCAAGGGCGCGGCCCACATCGCCGGCAAGCGCGAGGTTGTGGTCGCCCTCAACGAAGGGGGCGACCGCCGGCTCCGCGCGGCGAACGTCCTGGTCGCCACGGGCTCGGAGTCCGCGTCCCTCCCCGGCGTGATCGTCGACGAGACGCGGATCATCTCCTCCACGGGCGCCCTTTCCCTCATGGAGGTGCCGAGTCGGCTGGTGGTCATCGGGGCGGGCTATATCGGGCTGGAGCTCGGCTCGGTGTGGCGGCGACTCGGCGCGCAAGTTACCGTGATCGAGGTCCTGGACCGGATCCTTCCGGGCATGGACGGCGAGGTGGCGAAGCAGTTCCAGCGAATCCTCGCGCGCCAGGGTCTCGCCTTCCGGCTGAAGACCAAGGTGACGGCGGCCAAGACGGATGGCAAAGGGGTGACGGTCACCGTCGAGCCGGTGGACGGCGGCAAGGCCGAGACGCTCAAGGCCGACGTCGTGTTGGTCGCAGTCGGGCGACGGCCGCACACCAACGGGCTGGGGCTCGAGGACATGGGGGCCGTGCTCGACAACCACGGCCGGATCGTGGTCGGTGACAATTTCCGCACCAACGTGGACGGCCTCTACGCCATCGGCGACGTGATCCGCGGGCCCATGCTGGCGCACAAGGCGGGGGACGAGGGGGTCGCGGCGGTCGAGATCATGGCCGGTCAGCCCGGCTACGTGAACGATGACGCGATTCCGGGCGTCGTTTACACCTTTCCCGAGGTGGCCGCGGTCGGCAGGACCGAGGAGGAGCTCAAGGCCGCCGGGACCGAGTACCGGGCGGGCAAGTTCCCGTTCCTCGCCAACAGCCGCGGGCGCACCTATGCCCAGACCGAAGGGTTCGTGAAGATCCTGGCGAGCGCCGAGACGGACCGCATCCTTGGGGTCCACATCGTCGGGGCTGAGGCCGGCGAGATGATCGCCGAGGCGGTGCTGGCGATGGAGTTCGGCGCCTCGGCCGAGGACCTCGCCCGGACCTGCCACGCCCACCCCACCTTCGCCGAGGCGATGCGAGAGGCGGCGCTGGCGGTCGACTCGCGGGCGATCCACATTTAGTACTCACTGGCGCAAGTCCGTGGGCCACCCCCTCCATCGACGGCAGGGGCATCTGCCGTCGATCCTCCCCCATCGAGGGGGAGGGCTATCCATTTGCCATGAAGGAGTAATTTCCCCCTCCCCTGGTGGGAGCGGGATAGGGGGACGGGGTCAATAGGCGATCCGCTTTTATTTCCAGGCCAGTCCTAGCGAGCCGCGTTCCGCTCCTCGGCCGCGGCCCACGCGTCCCGGCTTGGTCCGGCGGGCGGGGCTGTGGTAACCCTCAGCCCGTGATTTGGTCCGCCTGCCCACCGTGCCCGATGCACTGCTGATTCTCGCCTTTTGCCTGGCCGAGGTTCTGGGCATGCTGGGGAGTTTCACCTTCGCGGCCCTGCTTCCCACGCTTGCAGACGAGTGGGCGCTCACCCCCAGCGAGGCCGGGTGGATCAACGGCATCTACAACGGCGGCTACATGCTGGCCGTGCCGGTGTTGGTCAGCCTCACCGACCGGCTTGACCCGCGCCGGATCTACCTTGTGAGCACGCTCATCGGCGGGCTCGCCCTTCTCGCCTTTGCGCTCATGGCCGCCGGCTTCTGGTCGGCCCTCGCCTTGCGGGCCTTGAGCGGCGTCGGCCTTGCCGGGACCTACATGCCGGGGCTCAAGGCCTTGACCGACCGCGTGCGCGGCCCACTCCAGGCGCGGGCCGTCGCCTTCTACACCTCGAGCTTCGGGATCGGCGTGAGCCTGTCCTTCTTCGCGTCGGGCGAGGTCGCGGCGCGGCTCGACTGGCAGTGGGCCTTCGGCCTCGCGGCGCTGGGTTCGCTGGCGGCTTTGGCGCTTGCCGCGTGGGCTCTGGCAAAGCGGCCCCCGCGCCTCGAGCCGAGGCCAGAGACGCGACTCTTCGACTTCCGGCCGATCCTCAAGAGCCCCAGGGTGATGGCCCTTGTGGCCGCTTATGCCGCTCATAACTGGGAGCTCTTCGGCTTTCGCGGCTGGCTCGTCGCTTTCCTCGTCTTCGGCCTGGCCTTAAAGGCGGAGGAGCCGTTCTTGAGCCCCACCCTCGTCGCCACCGTGGTCACCCTTCTCGCGGTGCCGGCGAGCATCGTCGGCGGCGAGCTCGCGATGCGGTTCGGCCGGCGGCGGGTGATCGTGATCGCCATGGGCATCTCGGCCGTTCTCGCCTGTGGCTTCGGCTTCGGCGCCGGCCTTTCCTATCCGGTCGTCGTAGCGCTGGCCATGTTCTACGGGCTGTTCGTGTCGGCCGACTCGGCGGCCATCACCACGGGGGTGGTGCAGGCGGCGCCGCCGGGCTTGAGGGGCGCGGCCCTGGCGGTCCATTCCTTCGTCGGGTTCGCCGGCTCGTTTGCCGGCCCGGTTGCGTTCGGCGTGGTGCTCGAGCTCGCGGGGGCCGATCGGGTGCTCGGCTGGGGGCTGGCCTTCGCGGCCTTAGGCGCTGGCTGCTTCATGGGCCCGGTGGCGCTCGCGCTCGAGGCGCGGGCGCGGCGCTCCTAGGCCGGCCCGCGTTGGCTCCTCGCGCGGGGGTGAGCGTGGCTGTAGACCTTCAAGAGGCTCTCGCTGTCGACGTCCGTGTAGCGCTGAGTCGTGGTCAGGCTCGCGTGGCCCAGGAGCTCCTGGATCGTGCGCAGGTCGCCGCCGTGGGCCAAGAGATGGGTCGCGAAGCTGTGGCGGAGCGCGTGCGGCGTGGCCGTGTCGGGCAGACGGAGGCGGCGGCGAAGCTCCCTTAACCGGCGCTGGACGACGCCGGCGCTGAGCCGCCGGCCCCTGAGCCCCACGAAAACCGGCCTATCCGGCCCGGACGGGCCAGGGAATCCCCCGAGGTAATCCTCGAGCGCGGCCCGGACCACGGGGAGGAGCGGCACCAGACGCTCTTTGTTGCCCTTGCCCATGACGACGAGCGCGTCCCTCTCTCCCCTGCCCAAATCGCGACGGTTGAGCGCCAGGGCCTCGCCGACCCTCAAGCCCGCGCCATAGAGCAGGAGGAAGAGGGCGGCGTCGCGCTTCGCCACCCAGTCGGGCCGGTCCGGCGCGCCCGCCGCGGCCACCGTTCTCCGTGCCTGGTCCACCGTCAGCGGCCGGGGCAGCGACATCCTCCGCCGCGGCGAGCGGACGGTGGCGAGCGCCGGGTTGTGGCCGAAGCCCTCGCGCTCGAGGAAGCGGAAGAAGCTCCGCACGACCGAGAGCGCCCGGCCCGTGGAGGTCGTCGCGCGGCCTAAGCCGGCGCGGCGCGCGAGCCAGGCGCGGAAATCGGCGGCCCTGAGCGCCTCCAGGTCGCCGAGCCGAGGCTCTCCGCCCAGATGCTCGGTGAGAAAGGCGAGGAACCCCTTGAGGTCCCGGACATAAGCCGCGACCGTGTGGGGCGAGGCGCGACGTTCCTGGGCGAGCCAAGCGCGCCAGAGGGCCGCGGCCTCACTGACCTCGGGCGAGGCTGCGAGGTCATTCAGCCGGGCACGCCCAGCCACGTCTTGACGCAGTGCTCCAGCACGCGGGCGAGGCTGCGAGGTCATTCAGCCGGGCACGCCCAGCCACGTCTTGACGCAGTGTTCCAGCACGCGGGCGAGGAAGCGGAACGGTTCCGTCCCGTGGCCGGCTTGGAAGCGACCATGGCGGCGCGAACCGAGGGCGAGGAGCCCCGAGGGGCCACGCTCGCACCCCCCGAGCCGCGCCAGCGCATCCGAGCGCACGAGCGCCGCGGCGGCGCCGAAAAGGCGCTCATCCCCGACGACCGTCGGCCTCAAGAGCACGTCGCGCTCCGATCCCATGAGACGGGCCACCGTTCCCGCCTTCACGCACCGTAGCCCCGGAACCGAGGGCTGGTGCACCACGGCGCCAGCGCTCTCCACGCACAGCGTGACGACGTCCACGCCAAGGATCGCGGCGAGGTCGTCGGCGACGATCTCGATGAGGTGGTCCAGGGTCGTGGCCTTGAGCAGCGCCAGCACGGCGGCGTGCACTTGGGCCTGCCGGCAGAGATTGCTGCGGCTGGCGGCGATGAGCTCCGCCTGTGCGGCCTCGAGGCGGGCGACCTCTCGCCGGAGCCGCTGAATGATGAAGTCCTGCAGGTCCACCACCTGCTCGCCAAGGTGACGCGCCGGCGGCGTCAGCGCCGCGAGCAGATCGGGGTTCCTGAGCAGGAAGCCGGGCTGAGCCCGAAGGTACGCCGCGACCTCGGCTCCGGTGAGCTCGAGCCCCTCGCGTGACGTCGCGTCGTCCGGCTTGGAAGGCATGGGTCCGCGCCTCGCGCCCTAGCCGTCGAGGATCGCCTGACCGGTCTTCTTCCAGTCGGCGAGGAAGGCGTTGAGGCCCTTGTCTGTGAGGGCGTGGTTGGCGAGCTGCCTCAGCACCTTGGGCGGCACCGTGGCGATATGGGCGCCCAGCTTCGCCGCCTCCACCACGTGCATCGGGTGGCGGATCGAGGCGACCAGGACCTCGGTCTTGAAGCTGTCGGGGTAGTTGCGGTAGATCGCGCAGATCTCGCCGACGAGTTGCATGCCTTCGTGACCGATGTCGTCGAGGCGGCCGATGAAGGGCGAGACGAAGGCCGCTCCCGCCTTCGCGGCCAGGATCGCCTGCGCCGGCGAGAAGCAGAGCGTGACGTTCACCTTGACCCCGCCCTGGCTCAGCCCGCGGCAGGCCTTGAGACCGTTCCAGGTGAGCGGGACCTTGACCGCGATGTTGGGAGCCACCTCGGCCAGCCGCCGGCCCTCGACCAGCATGCCGTCGCTGTCCGTGGCCGTGACCTCGGCGTTCACCGGCCCGGAGACCAGCGAGCAGATCTCGGCGAGGACGTCGCGGAAGTCGCGGCCGGTCTTGGCCATGAGCGACGGGTTGGTCGTCACCCCATCGACCAACCCGGTGTCGGCGAGGTCCCGGATTTCGGCGATGTCCGCAGTGTCGACAAAGAACTTCATGCCTCGCCTCCGCTCGCCAGGGCGCCGCCCTGTTCGTGCCAGGCTCCGCTTGAACCGGCGGCGCCCGGCCCTCACAGTGTAGCCGATGCCGGGTGGCGAGACCAGTTCCGGGGGGGCCGGAGGCGCCGCGGTCAGCGTGCTTGTGCCGTTGCCGCTCGCCGCGACTTACGACTACCACGTGCCGGAGGGCCTCGCAGTGGCCCCGGGCGACTTCGTCGCGGTCCCTCTGGGCGCGCGGAAGGTGGTGGGAGTGGTGTGGGGCCCCGCCAAGGGCGCGGTCGCGCCGGAACGGCTCAAGCACGTAGCCCGCGTGCTCGACGCTCCGCCGCTGCCCGGGCCGCTCAGGCGGTTCGTCGACTGGGTGGCGACCTATACCCTGGCGCCGCCCGGGGCCGTGCTCCGAATGGCCATGAGCGTGCCGGAGGCCCTCGCCCCGCCCCGGCCGCGCCTCGCCTACACCTTGGGCGGGGCCGCGCCAGAGCGGACGACGCCGGCGCGCCGGCGGGCGCTGGCGCTGCTCGCGGACGGTGTGGCGCGAGAGGCGGGTGCGATTGCCCGCGAGGCAGGCGTAGGTCCCTCGGTGGTACGCGGGCTCGTGAACGCGGGCGTGCTCGCGCCGGTCGTCCTTCCCCCGCCGCCGCCTGCCCGGCCCGACGGGCGGCGCGCCGGCCCTAAGCTCTCCCCGCCCCAGGCTGCGGCCGCCGCCGACCTCGCCGCCAAGGTCGCGGCGGGGCGCTTCAGCGTCACCCTACTCGACGGCGTCACGGGCTCGGGCAAGACCGAGGTTTACTTCGAAGCGATCGCCGCGGCGCTCGCGGCCGACCGGCAGGTTCTCGTGCTCCTTCCCGAGATCGCGCTGGGCGCCCAGTGGTTCCAGCGCTTCGCCGCCCGCTTCGGGGCGGAGGCCATGCCGTGGCATTCCGACCTTACCCGGAGCCAGCGCCGCCGCGTCTGGGGCGCGGTGGCGGAGGCCAAGGCGCCGGTGGTGATGGGGGCGCGGTCGGCGCTCTTCCTGCCCTTTCGTCGGCTGGGGCTCATCGTCGTCGACGAGGAGCACGACGCTTCGTACAAGCAGGAGGAGGGCGTGGTCTACAACGCCCGAGACATGGCGGTGGTGCGGGCGCGGTTGGAGGGGGTGCCTGCGGTCCTGTGCTCCGCGACTCCATCGCTGGAGACGGTCATCAACGCTCAAACCCGCCGGTACGCGCAGCTCAACCTGCCCGAACGTCATGGGGGTGCGCGTCTGCCCGAGATTGGGGCGGTGGACATGCGGCGCGACGGTCCGGAGAGGGGGCGGTGGCTGTCGCCGCGCCTCAAGGGTGCGCTGGAGGCGACGGTGGCGGCGGGCGAGCAGGCCATGCTGTTCCTCAACCGGCGCGGCTACGCACCCCTCACCCTGTGCCGCGCCTGCGGCCACCGCCTGAGCTGCCCCAACTGCTCGGCCTGGCTCGTCGAGCACCGCTACCTCAAGCGGCTGCTCTGCCACCACTGCGGCCACACGGCCGCTCGATCGGAAGCCTGCCCCGCCTGCGGCGCCACCGACCGGTTCGCCGCCTGCGGCCCCGGGGTCGAGCGCCTGGCCGAAGAGGTCGCGGAAACCCTTCCCCACGTCCGCTTTGCGGTCATGGCCAGCGACACCGTCCCGGGCCCTGCCGCGGCGGCCGAGCTCGTCCGCCGCGTAAGTCAGCGCGAGGTGGACCTGTTGATCGGCACCCAGATCATCGCCAAGGGCCATCATTTTCCGTTGCTCACCCTCGTCGGGGTGGCGGACGCGGACCTGGGCCTCGCCGGCGGCGACCTGCGCGCGGCGGAGCGGACCTATCAGGTCCTCGAACAGGTGGCCGGCCGCGCCGGCCGGGCGGGGCGCCCGGGCCGGGTGTTCCTCCAAACCTACATGCCGGAGCACCCGGTTATGCAGGCCCTCATCGCGGGTGACCGGCAGGGGTTCCTACGGCACGAGGCGGCGGCGCGGAGAGAGCGGGGGCTGCCGCCGTTCGGCCGGCTCGCGGCGCTCGTCGTGTCGGGAACCGTCGAGGAGGAGGTGGAGGCGGCGGCGCGGGCGCTGGGGCGGGGCGCCCCATCGGGGCCGCGGGTGGAGGTGCTGGGCCCTGCGCCCGCGCCGCTGAGCCTCTTGAGAGGTCGGCACCGGCGCCGGCTTCTCGTTAAGGCCGCGCGCCAGGTCGACCTCCAGAAGCTCCTCCGGGCGTGGCTCGCCGCGGTCAGAGTGCCGGGTAGGGTGCGGGTTCAGGTGGACGTCGACCCGTACAGCTTCCTGTGACGTCCGCCGCGTGCCCGGCGCCGACCGGGGGGGGAGGCGGGTTGCGTCGCGGCAATGACTGTGTTAGGTATCCGTAGCCTTTCGGGGCGTCTGTTTTGGCCGCGCGAAGCAAAAGAAACTTCTTAATTCCACGAATTTGTCTTACCCAATTCGGTTTGTTTTGGGGGCACGCCTAAGTGGAGGCAGAGGCTAGCGGCGTATCGGGACTCCCCGGGCGCTACGCGACGGCGCTGTTTGAGCTTGCGCTAGAGCGCAAGGCGCTCGACCGGGCGGCCGAGGACCTCACCTTCCTTAAGGACATGCTCGAGGCGAGCGACGATCTTCGGCGGCTGGTCCGCAGCCCGGTGATCTCGCGCGACGACCAAGCCAAGGCGATGGCGGCCCTTCTCGATCGGATGGACGCACACGATCTCACCCGCCGTCTCATAGGGCTGCTCGCCGAGAAGCGCCGGCTGTTCGCGCTGGCCCAGGTGATCGATGCCTATGCCAAGCTGCTGGCCGCTCACCGGGGCGAGACCACGGCGCTGGTCGTCTCGGCCAAGCCGCTTACGGCGGAACAGCGCCAGGGCGTGAGCGCGACGCTCGCCAAGGTGGTGGGCCGCGAGGTGGCGATCGACGCTGGGGTCGATCCGGGGCTCATCGCCGGGCTGGTGATCAAGATCGGCTCGCGCATGGTTGACAGCTCGCTCAAGACCAAGCTCGCCAAGCTGCAGCTCGCGATGAGGGCGGTTGGATGATGGAAATCCGCGCCGCGGAGATCTCTTCGATCCTCAAGGAACAGATCGCCAACTTCGGCACCGAGGCCGAGGTGGCCGAGGTGGGGCAAGTGCTCTCGGTCGGCGACGGCGTCGCTCGGGTCTACGGCCTCGACCAGGTCCAGGCCGGCGAGCTGGTCGAATTCCCCGGCGCGGTCAAGGGGATGGTCCTCAACCTCGAGACCGACAACGTCGGCATCGTGATCTTCGGCGACGACCGCAACATCAAGGAGGGGGATCTCGTGAAGCGCACGGGCGCCATCGTCGACGTGCCCGTGGGCAAGGGGCTGCTCGGCCGTGTGGTCGATTCCCTCGGCAATGCCGTCGACGGCAAGGAGCCCTTGAAGGACGTCGAGCGGGCGCGCGTGGAGGTGAAGGCGCCGGGGATCGTCGCCCGGCGACCCGTGCACGAGCCGGTGCAGACCGGGATCAAGGCGCTCGACAGCCTGATCCCCATCGGCCGCGGCCAGCGCGAGCTCATCATCGGCGACCGTCAGACCGGCAAGACCGCCATCGCGTTGGACACCATCATCAACCAAAGGGCGGTGAACGATAGCGACGACGAGAGCAAGAAGCTCTATTGCATCTACGTCGCGATCGGGCAGAAGCGCTCCACCGTCGCCCAGATCGTCAAGACCCTTCAGGACGCGGGCGCGATGGACTACACCACCGTCGTCGCCGCCACCGCCTCGGAGCCGGCGCCACTCCAGTTCCTAGCGCCATACGCCGGCTGCGTGATGGGCGAGTTCTACCGCAACAACGGGATGCACGCGCTGGTCATTTACGACGACCTGTCAAAGCATGCCACGGCGTATCGGCAAATGTCCCTGCTTCTGCGGCGTCCCCCTGGGCGGGAGGCTTATCCGGGCGACGTCTTCTACCTTCACTCGCGGCTCTTGGAGCGCGCCGCCAAGATGAACGAGGACCACGGTGCCGGGTCGCTGACGGCGCTTCCCGTCGTCGAGACGCAGGCAGGGGACGTCGCGGCCTACATCCCGACGAACGTCATCTCCATCACGGACGGGCAGATTTACCTGGAGACAGAGCTTTTCTACCAGGGTATCCGGCCGGCCGTGAACGTCGGCATCTCGGTGAGCCGCGTAGGTTCGGCTGCGCAGATCAAGGCGATGAAGCAGGTGGCCGGGACCATCAAGCTCGAGCTCGCCCAGTACCGCGAGATGGCCGCCTTCGCCCAGTTCAGCTCGGACCTCGACGCGGCCACCCAGCGCTTGCTCGCTCGCGGCGCGCGGCTCACGGAGCTATTGAAGCAGGACCAGTACGCGCCGGTTCCGGTGGAGGAACAGGTCGTCGCCATCTACGCCGGGGTGAACGGATACCTCGATAAGTTTGAGGTCGCGGACGTGCGGCGGTTCGAGGAGAAGATGCTCGACGAGATGCGCGCGAAGCACCCGGAGTTCCTCGACGCGATCCGCGAGGAGAAGGAGATCTCCGAGGAGACGGACGCCAAACTGAAGGCTTTCTTCGAGGAGCTCGCGAAGGCCTTCGCCTGACGTTGCGTTTGGCATCGGGCTAGTGTTCCTCGCGTAAATCAGCGTGACGTCCCAGAGGTGACTCGCCAGCCGATCAACATCCCCTCGCCCTCCTGCCGCCTGCGGCGCCGGGGTCCTCTCGCTCCCCCGAGGCCGGGTAGAGGATGGGGTGAAGGGGCGCCGGCCCACTTTATTGCTTTGCGCCGACGTCGTAGCCTGGTCCCATGCCCAGCCTGAAGAGCCTCCGCCTCAGAATCGCCAGCGTGCAGCAGACGCAGAAGATCACGCGGGCGATGCAGATGGTGGCCGCCTCCAAGCTCAGGCGCGCGCAAGAGCGCGCAGAATCCGCGCGCCCCTACGCCGAGCGGATGGAGCGAATGCTGGGCTCGCTGGCCGAGAGCGTGGCAGGACTGGAGAACGCGCCGGAGCTCCTCGCCGGGACGGGCGAGGAGCACACGCATCTCCTCCTCCCGGTGACCTCCGACCGGGGCCTGTGCGGCGCGTTCAACTCGTCGATCACGCGGGCGGTGCGGACGCGCGTCGGCGACCTCCAGGACTCGGGTAAGGCGTTCAGCCTCCTTTGTCTCGGCCGCAAGGGCCGCGACCAGCTCCGGCGCGAGTTCGGGGAGGTCATCATCGACACCGTCGAAGGGTTGGAGCGAGGCGGCTTGAGCTTCGACAAGGCGGAGGGGATTGCCGAGCGCCTGATCGCGATGCTCGACGAGGGCGCCTTCGATGTGTGCACCATCGTGTACAACAAGTTCCGCTCGGTGATGCGTCACGACGTGACGTTCCAGAATCTCATCCCCTTGTCCCTCGGCGAGGATGGCGCCGCGCCTGAGCCCGAGACCCTGGGCCCGGTCTACGAGTTCGAGCCCGAAGAGGAGGAGATCCTGAAGGAGCTGCTGCCCCGCAACCTGGCGGTGCAGGTCTTTCACGCGCTCTTGGAGAGCTCGGCCTCCGAGCAGGGAGCTCGGATGATCGCGATGGACAACGCGACGCGCAACGCTGGCGAGATGATCGACGGGTTGACGCTGTTGTATAACCGCACGCGTCAGGCCGCGATCACCAAGGAGATGGTCGAAATCGTCTCCGGCGCCGAGGCGCTGTGACGGGCTAAGGCGCGGGAAGGGTCGTCACAGGAGACGCGCCATGAAGAACGCCATTGGCAAGGTCACGCAGATCATGGGCGCCGTGGTGGACGTGCAGTTCGAGGGCTATCTGCCGCCGATCCTCAACGCCCTTCAGTGCCAGAACCGTGGCAACCTCCTGGTGCTGGAGGTCGCCCAGCACCTCGGTGAAGCCACGGTGCGGACCATCGCCATGGACACGACGGACGGCCTAGTGCGCGGGCAGGAGGTCATGGACACCGGCGGCCCGATCAAGGTTCCGGTCGGGCCCGGAACACTCGGGCGGCTCATCAACGTGATCGGCGAGCCGATCGACGAGCGGGGGCCCGTGAAGGCCAAGAAGCATATGCCCATCCACGCTCCCGCGCCGGTGTTCGACGATCAGTCCACGGAGACCGAGATCCTGGTCACCGGGATCAAGGTGATCGACTTGCTCGAGCCCTATCCCAAGGGCGGCAAGGTGGGCCTGTTCGGGGGCGCCGGCGTAGGCAAGACCGTGATCATCATGGAGCTCATCAACAACATCGCCAAGGCGCACGGCGGCTACTCGGTCTTCGCCGGAGTGGGCGAGCGGACCCGCGAGGGCAACGACCTTTACCGTGAGATGGTTGAGTCCGGCGTGATCAAGCTCGACGGGGACGGCTCCAAGGCCGCACTCGTTTACGGCCAGATGAACGAGCCGCCGGGCGCCCGCGCGCGGGTGGGCCTGTCGGGGCTGACCCTGGCCGAATACTTCCGGGACGAGGAAGGGCAGGACGTCCTGCTCTTCATCGACAACATCTTCCGCTTCACCCAGGCGGGCTCGGAGGTGTCGGTGCTGTTGGGGCGACTTCCCAGCGCGGTGGGCTACCAGCCCACCCTCGGCACCGACATGGGCGAGCTGCAGGAGCGGATCACCAGCACGAGGAAGGGCTCGATCACTTCGGTGCAGGCGATCTACGTGCCGGCGGACGACCTCACCGACCCGGCGCCGGCCACCGCCTTCTCGCACCTCGACGCGACGACGGTCTTGAGCCGGCAGATCGCCGAACTCGGCATCTACCCGGCGGTGGATCCGCTCGACTCGACCTCGCGCATCCTCGACCCGCGCATCGTGGGGGAAGAGCATTACCAGGTGGCGCGTGAGGTCCAGCGCATCCTCCAGAGGTACAAGTCGCTCCAGGACATCATCGCCATCCTGGGCATGGAGGAGCTTTCGGAAGAGGACAAGATCACGGTCGCCCGCGCGCGCAAGATCCAGCGGTTCCTGAGCCAGCCCTTCCACGTGGCCGAGGTGTTCACGGGCCGGCCGGGCGTGTTCGTCTCGCTCAACGACACCATCGCCGGGTTCAAGGCGCTCGTCGCGGGCACCATGGACGACTTCCCCGAGGCCGCATTCTACATGGTGAGCACGATCGCCGAGGCCGTGGACAAGGCCAAGAAGATGGCTGCCGAGGCGGCGTGAGGCGGAGATGCCCGAGAAGGTCAGCTTCGAGCTGGTCTCGCCCGAGCGACTCCTCTTCACCGCCGAAGTCGACATGGTGGTGGTCCCGGGCTCGGAGGGGGACTTCGGCGTGCTGCCGGGCCACGCGCCGCTCATTTCCACCCTGCGCCCCGGCGTCATCGACGTGTGGGAGGACAACAAGGTGACGAAGCGGCTCTTCGTCGGCGAGGGCTTCGCGGAGGTGACGGCCGAGCGCTGCACCGTGCTCGCAGACGAGGCCTCGCCGCTCGAGGAGCTGGACCGGGCCGCGGTCGAGAAGCGCGTGCATGAGGCGGAAAGCGACCTCAAGGACGCGGAGACCGAGGCCGAGCGGGTGCGGGCCGAGCAGGCGCTCGGCATCGCGCGCGCGATGCAGGCGGTGGTCGAGTAGGCGCTTCTCGGGTCGCCCGTGGGACGCCCTCGGGACGCCGACGGCGAAAAGCTCGGGCGGGGGTTGGGCATGTAAGGCGCCGTTTCATACGGCGCCGAGCAGGACAGCGCCTTGCCACGCCTGCGTTCCATTTGCATAATCTCGCCAGCCTTGCGGCAACCGGCTCGTGGGGAGGAGGGCCGTGGCGCATTGGACCCTAGACGATATCGGCTGGCACAAGTTCGACCGGTCGGCCGTCGAACCGGAGGTCGTCAAGATCGTCAAGGCGGCCTGCATGGTGGAGCACAACGGCGGCGACTACGGCACTTACCTGTGCAACGTGTTCGACGACGACCCCGGGTTCTGCGTGGCCGCCCGCCGCTGGGCCGCGGAAGAGGTCCAGCACGGCCAGGCACTCAGGCGCTGGGCGGAGCTCGCCGACCCCGACTTCGACTTCGAGGCGGCGTTCAGACGCTTCACCGACGGATTCCGGCTGCCGCTCGAGGCCCGCGAGTCGGTGCGCGGGTCACGCGCAGGCGAGCTCATCGCGCGGTGCGTGGTGGAGGTGGGGACCTCCTCCTACTACAGCGCGCTCCGGGACGCGGTGCGCGAGCCGGTGCTCCGAGAACTCTGCCACCGGATCGCCGGCGACGAGTTCCGCCACTACAAGCTGTTCTACACCCACATGAGGCGCTACCAGGAGAAGGAGGGGCTGCCCCTCCTTGAGCGGCTTCGGGTCGCGTTCGGGCGGCTTGCCGAGTCGGAGGACGACGAGCTCGCCTATGCTTACTACGCCGCCAACGGCTACACCGAGTCGTACGACCGTAAACGCTTCTGCCGCGCCTACGGGAGGCGGGCGCTGCCGCTTTACGGCTTCGGCCAAGTCGAGCGCGGCTTCCGGATGGTCTTGAAGGCCGTGGGAATCAAGCCCCGGGGTTGGTTCGGCCGCAAGCTCACCGCGCTCGCCTGGCGGGTCTTCCGCTTCCGCAGGCGCCAACTCCTCCGTGCCGCCGGCTGACCCTGTGCCCGTTCGCGCACATTGTGCGGGCGGCCGCCCGCGATCGCCCGTGTTGCCGGCTGCCGACGGCAACTTCCTTTCTATCGCGCGTTTCACAAGCGCCTGGTTGTGGCGTGGCAGGCGCGACGCCGCCGGCGCGTAGCCTCGGGTCTGCCGCGGCGGGGACCGCTTTGGGGGGCGGGACCCGTCGTTAACGGGTGAGTGGACCGGGAGCCCGCTCAGCGGGGCGACGGAAGCAGAGGGCGGAACTCTCTTAGGACGGCCTCGTAGACCGCACGCTTGAAGGGGACGATGAGGTCGGGGAGCCGCTCGGGTTTCTCCCACCGCCAGGCGTCGAACTCTCGGTGCCCGCCGTCGATCCGGATGTCCCCGTCGGTGCCGGTAAACCTGAGCGCGAACCACTTCTGCCTCTGCCCGCGATAGCGTCCGCCCCACACCCGGCCCATGAGCGCGGGCGGCAGGTCGTAGGCAAGCCAGCCGCGACTTTCCGCCAGGATCTCGACCTTGTCGGTGCCGATCTCCTCAGCGAGTTCCCTGAGCGCCGCGGCCTTGGGGTCCTCGCCCGGACCGAGCCCTCCCTGCGGCATCTGCCAGGCACCGGCGGTGTCCACGCGCTCGCCCACGAAGACCTTGCCCTGACGGTTCAGAAGCATCATCCCGACGCCCAGTCGGTAGGGCAGCGTTTGGCG
>JBHICW010000008.1:0-23046 GCA_046759785.1 Alphaproteobacteria bacterium | reverse complement strand
GGGCGACCCTGGCGGCGATCGGCTCCAGTGACGAAGTTGCGATGAAGGTCACCTTGCTCGGACACGCATCGGTCCTCGTCGAGCTGGATGGCGCGACCTGCCTGATGGACCCCGTCTTCAACGACCCGTTCGAGGAAGGGGCCGTGGTGTCCTGCCCGAGGCGAACCGTGCGGCCGGAAAAGCTGCCGTCGATCGACCTCCTCATTGTTACCCACCGCCATCCCGACCACTTCGACATCCGGTCGCTTGCCCGGGTTCCGCGCGAGGCGGATGCCATCTGCGCCGCCGACCCGCTTATCGTCTACGTCCTCAAGGAGCTTGGCTTCACGCACGTCCACCCCGTCCACCCGATGGCTCCAATTTTGTCCGAGACCTTCGAACTCTACCCGACGCGCTCGGAGGTCAAGACGGTCAAGGAGTTCGGCGTGGTGTTCCGGGACCGAAGCGGTACGTTCTGGAATCAAGTGGACACGTCCCTGTCCGAGGAGACGATCGGCACGGTTCACGACCGGTTCGGGCGGATTGACCTGTTGTTCGCGATGTACGCGAGCCAGAACTTCGACTTCTTCGAGAGCCGGGCGACCACGTTTCCCTTTGCAACCCATAGGGACAACCTCCACAACGTTCTCCGGATCGGGCCGCGGGTCGTCGTGCCGGGCTCAGCCGGGTTCCGTTTCTGCGGCGATCACGCCGGGCTCAACGCGTTCCTTTTTCCGATCTCTCGTGGGCGCTTTGTCACGGACCTTGAGCGTCTAGATCCCGACCTAAAGACACTTATCGTCAACCCTGGGGATGTCGTCGAGGTCGCGGGCGGGGACGTTCGCCACCGTCCCGGGGCATCGGAAGCAGCCGTCATGGAGGCCGACGATACGGACCTCATCCGGTTCGACCCGACAGCGCCGATCCCGGAGCTCGCGGACCCGAACCCTGAGGGGGAGCCCGCTGATCGCCTTGCTGCGGTCACCGATCGATTTGTGGTGGACGGAATGCTTGGCTACGTGCAACGGGGCTATGCCGACGAGGACAGGGTGATCGGGCTCTACCGCCGCTACGGCGCTTCCTACGCGCTCGGCGTTGTCTTTCCTGGCGGAAGGGTAGCTTGGTATTGCATTGACTTCGGTCACGACGCGCCTGGCCTTTCGCGCGAGGAGGCCGCGCCGAACACCGACGCCATCCACAAGATTGCGGCCTCGGCCTTGGTCGGCTGGATCGAGCACAGGAAGAGCTTCTTTTACGTTCGAGCCTACTCGCGCCGGTTCACGACGCTCTACCACCTCGCCCGCGAAGGAGGGGCTGTGAGAGTTGAGCCCGAGCCGCTCCCTGACCTGCTCATGCACTACCTCCTGAACGTTGCGGAGGGTTCCGAACGGGCGGCGAAGGACCTGGTGGATCGTCAAATCGATGAGGCGCTTGGGCGCGGCGCCAGTCGGGACGTGGCCGTCGCTCCCGCAAACAGTGGCGGTGGATGAGACGCGCGCGCCTGCTCCCGACCGCCTCCACCTCCGCCAAGTTCGACGCCAGCAGCTTCAGAAGATCGGACCCCAACGCCCTCAACCCGAGGGGAGCCTGGGGGCTGGTGTCTCACCTGGGCGCGACGACTGGCACTTCACCGCGCTTTACTCGAACACCGGCCGGACCCTCGAGCTTATTCGCACGCGCGAGTGGTCGTGCCCTATTTCCGCAGCGACCATCCGCGAAGCTTGGCACAATGCGTGTCCACGCCAACGGGTTCGTTCCGACGCCCCGCCGGCTCGTCAAGCGAATTCCCACGGACGACCGGGTTTGTACGCGTTCCAAAGAATCGTGCTATATTGGAACTGGTCGGTCTGCTTAACGCGCGGAGAGGGAAGTACTTGCGATGAGGAGGACGCGCACTCGGACCGACGCCGCCGAACGCTTGCGCGGCGCCGGACTGCGCCCGACGCGCCAGCGCTTGGCCCTCGCCAGGCTGCTGTTTAGCGGGGACGACCGTCACGTCACCGCCGAAGCCCTCCACAAGGAGGCGTTGGCGCGCAAACTCCGTGTCTCGTTGGCGACCGTTTACAACACGCTCCACCAGTTCACGAAGGCTGGCCTATTGCGCGAGGTGGTGGTCGATTCGACCCGCTCCTATTTCGACACCAACACCAGCCACCACCACCATTTCTACTGCGAGGACGGCCGGCTCCTTACCGACATCCCTGGCGACAGCGTGAGAGTGGAAAGCCTTCCCCAGCCGCCTGCGGGAACGACGGTGAGCCGGGTGGAGGTCGTGGTCCGCGTCCGCCGGAGCCCGCGCTCGTTCGGCGGTTGAACGGCTTGACTAAATTTAGATTCGTTCTAAGTTAGGTTTGACTGCCGGTCTGAGTGGCCTGGGGCCGCCGTTAGGGGACGCGGGCAGGTTGGGCCGGAGGGACGAGCCGTCATAGTCTGGTCGTCAAGGAGGATGCACTCATGCCGTCGCTGAAGGGCACCAAAACCGAGCACAATCTCAAGGATGCGTTCGCGGGCGAGTCGCAGGCGAACCGTCGCTACCTTTATTTCGCACAGAAGGCCGACGTAGAAGGTTACAACGACGTGGCCGCCGTGTTTCGCTCCACCGCCGAGGGCGAGACCGGCCATGCCCACGGCCATCTCCGGTATCTCGAGGAGGTGGGCGACCCGGTCACCGGCGAGCCAATCGGAGCGACGAGCGAGAACCTCAAGTCGGCGATCGCGGGCGAGACGTACGAGTACACCGACATGTATCCGGGGATGGCGCGCACCGCCCGCGAGGAGGGGTTCGACGAGATCGCGGATTGGTTTGAGACCCTGGCGAAGGCCGAGAAATCCCACGCCGGCCGCTTCGTGAAGGCTCTCGACGGTCTGGAAGAGCTGTAGGCCCCGTCTTGGGCCTTATCTCCGGGGGGACTGACCGGCGGGTCCCCCTGTACATTGCCCACGAGCGAAGGCTACCCATGCGTGAAGGCAGCCTCGAAGCTCCGACGCGCCGTCCGGTCGACTGGCAGAACCGGGATTTCCACGACGCGGACAAGCTCGACGCCGAAATGCGTCGCGTTTTCGACGTCTGCCACGGCTGTCGCCGTTGCTTCAACCTCTGCGACGCCTTTCCAAGGCTGTTCGACCTTATCGACTGTTCACCGTCGGGCGAGCTCGACACCGTGGACAGCGGGGGGTTTGCGCAGGTCGTGGGCGCCTGCACCTTGTGCGACATGTGCTTTGTCGCGAGCTGCCCCTACGTGCCGCCGCATGAGTTCAACATCGACTTCGCGAAGCTCATGCTCCGCTACCGCGCGGTCGAGCAGCGGCGCGGCGCGGTGAAATGGGCCGAGCGGGCGTTGGCCAGGACGGACCGCAATGGGAAGGCGGCCCGGTTCGTGGCGCCGCTGGTCAAGTGGGCGAC
Source organism: Alphaproteobacteria bacterium (assembly GCA_046759785.1). Taxonomy (GTDB): domain Bacteria; phylum Pseudomonadota; class Alphaproteobacteria; order JBHICW01; family JBHICW01; genus JBHICW01. The sequence continues at coordinate 19,664 of JBHICW010000008.1, read as the reverse complement.
GGACACGCGCAATGGCCCTGTGCGTCTTATCCTTGAGCGGATTGCGGGAATCCACCGCGAGGCGGCGCTGCCCGGCTTCCACAGGCGGACTTTTCTTGCCCGGGCACGCCGGGAACGGCCGGCGCTCAATCGGGAGGCGCCCGCCTTCGGCCGGAAGGCAGTTTTGTTCGCGACCTGCTTCGTCAACTACAGCAACCCTCGGATCGGGCTGGCCGCTCGCGCCGTTCTCGCCCGCAACGGGGTGGAGACAGAGGTCGTCTACCCCGGCTGCTGCGGAATGCCGCAGCTCGAGCAGGGCGATCTTGCCGCCGTGGCCGCGCGCGCGGTCAAGGCCGCGCACGAACTGGGGCGGTGGATCGACGACGGCTACACGGTTATCAGCCTGGTGCCGAGCTGCGCGCTCATGCTCAAGTTGGAGTGGCCGCTCATGCTTCCCGATGACTCGGCAGTCAGGCATCTCTCCGCGAACACGCGCGATATCAGCGAGTACGTGGTCGACATCGCCAAGAACGAACGGCTGGCCCCGGGGCTTCGCCCTCTTCCCGGCGGCGTGACGCTTCACCTCGCTTGCCATGCCCGCGCCCAGAACATGGGGCCCAAGGCCGCCGAGATGCTGAGGCTCATCCCCGACGCCGACGTGGCGGTGGTCGAGCGTTGCTCGGGCCACGGCGGTTCCTGGGGCGTGAAAGCGAACAACTTCGAGGTCGCCCTCAAGGTGGGCAAGCCGGTGGCGCGCCAGGTAGTGCGGAACGGTAAGGCCTTCCTCGCCTCCGAATGCCCGCTGGCGGCCACCCATATCGTCCAGGGTATGGAGCGGTTGGACCAAGACCCCGTCAAAGGAGCCGGCGCGCACCATCCGATCGAGCTGGTGGCGCGCGCCTACGGTCTAAGCGTCTGATTAAGCTCTTTGGCGAGCGCATAGTGACCGCTAAACGCCGGATCACCCGCGACGACATCCTGCCGATGAACGAGTATGCGGCGGTCCGCGGTGAGCGCCGCGCCCGGCTCATGAAGATCAAACAGGACCGGCGGGTGGGGGTAGGCCCCTTCGCCATCTTCCATTTCGAGACCTACGACACGATGTGGATGCAGGTCCACGAGATGCTCTACATCGAGGGTGGCGGCGAGGAGCAGATCGGTGGGGAGCTCGAGGCTTACAACCCGCTTATCCCCAGAGGCTCGGAGCTGATCGCCACATTGATGCTCGAGATCGACGACCGCGACCGCCGCGAACGGCTGCTCGGGCAGCTAGGCGGAATCGAGCGTTCTGCCAGCATGAGTTTCGCGGGGCAAACCATCAAGGCGGCGCCCATCCTCGATGACGTGGAACGGACCACGCCCGAGGGGCGGACCTCCTCCGTCCACTTCCTCCGCTTCTCCTTTACGCGTGAGCAAATCGCCAAGTTCCGGGAGCCCGGCACAGAGGTGGTGCTGGCGATCGCTCATCCCAATTATGGACACATGGCGGTGGTTCCCGACGCGGTTCGCGCGGCGCTCGCGGAGGACTTCGATTAGCTGCGCAAACGCTGGAGCCCTACGCGGCGTGTGGTTGCGGGGCTTCAGCGATGCGTGCTGAAGAGGCCGGACTCCTGTCTCGCAGGAGCGCCGCCAGGGGCGCCCGGCCAGGCCGGCGGGCCCGGCCGGCGGTTGCTACTCGACCGTCTCGTGAGCGTACACGCCCCAGATGTGATCACGCCGGATCCAGCCCTTGCGGTCGGCGATTTCCACCCGGCACCAGTCGCCTTCGCAAGAGACGAGCCTCCCCTGGACCCCCGGCTCGGCCCTGAGCATCTCTCGGGCCTCGGCGTCGGGGGCGCGGCGCAGCGTCCGCACCGCCCCGGTCACGACGATTGAGCGGCGGCTCGAGATCATGCTCTTGTGCACCCAGCCCTCGGTCCCGTCCACGTCGCGAATCTTTCGCCAATGCTCGAACTCGGCTGTGACCTCCACCGGCACGCCGCGGCGTAAGAAAACCCACTCCACGGGGTAGCGGGTCCCCGGCCCGGCGCGCAGGTTGACCTCGTCCGCCTTGAGTGAGGCGAAGCGCGGCAAGGGAAGGTCGCCCCCCAAGGCGGCTCCTCCCGCGGCCAGCAGGACGGCGAGCAGGGCCGCCAGACCCGCCCTCGTGCGGAACCGTCGGGGCCGCTTCATGCCGGCCCCGCCATGGCCGCGCTTCGGCTGTGCCGGCCCCCTTGCTCGCGCGAGTTCCGGCGCTCTCCGGTGGGCCGCGGGCTTCGTTGTGTCGTTAAAGCGCATTTGTTAAACAGGGCGGGCGCCGTGCCCCGCCGGCGGTGTGGGCACCGGCCGGAGGCCCTTGGAACGGATGCGGGCATGCCACGGAAACGGAACAAGCCGCTCGTCATCGTCACTCGGAAGCTCCCGGAGGTCATCGAGACCCGGATGATGGAGCTTTTCGACACCCGGCTCAACGAAGACGACCGGCCGATGACGCGCCAAGAGCTGATCGAGGCGGTGAGCAAGGCGGACGTCCTCGTCCCCACGGTCACCGACCGAATCGATGCCTCTCTCCTCGCGCAGGCCAACCCGAATCTCGGGCTCCTCGCGAACTTCGGCACCGGCGTCGACCATATCGACCTCAAGACGGCGCACCAGCGGGGGATCACGGTGACCAACACCCCCGGCGTGCTGACCGAGGATACCGCCGACATGACCATGGCCCTCATCCTCGCCGTCCCCCGGCGGCTGGCCGAGGGCGAGCGGCTGGCGAGAAGCGGCGAGTGGAGGGGCTGGGCGCCTACCTTCATGCTCGGCCACCGCATCTGGGGCAAGCGGCTCGGCATCATCGGACTGGGGCGGATCGGCCAGGCGGTGGCGCGGCGCGCGCGCGGGTTCGGCCTTTCGATCCACTACCACAACCGGCGCCGGCTGCCGGAGGAGATCGAAAGCGAGCTCGAGGCGACCTACTGGGAGAGCCTCGACCAGATGCTGGCGCGCATGGATATCGTCTCGGTCAACTGCCCCCACACCCCCGCCACCTATCACCTCCTCTCGGCGCGCCGGCTCAAGCTCTTGCGGCCCCATGCCTACGTCGTGAACACCTCGCGCGGCGAGGTGATCGACGAGGCCGCGCTCGCCCGGATGCTCAAGGCGGGGGACATCGCCGGGGCGGGACTCGACGTGTTCGAGCACGCGCCGGCCATTACCCCGAAGCTCCTCGAGCTCGACAACGTGGTCCTGCTCCCGCACATGGGCTCGGCGACGATCGAGGGGCGTATCGACATGGGCGAGAAGGTCATCATCAACGTCAAGACCTTCGTCGACGGCCACCCGCCGCCTGACCGGGTGATCGAAAGTCTTCTCTGAGCTGGACCTGCACCCGAGGGGCGTTGTTCAGGGTCTTCCTCACCCGCCCGCTTGCGCGGTCTCACCTGTCCCCCGGGGAAGAGAGGATTTAAGCTTCGGGCACCGAGGCGGAGCGTCCCTTGCCCCGGTGGGGCGGGGGCTCTGGGGTGAGGAGAGATCGGCGCGGCCGAACGCGGCCGCCGGCGATCACAGGCCGCCGCGACCGTCGGCTCGATCACCTGAACACGGCGGCTAAAACCGACCACTAGACGAACAGCAGCGCGCCGTCGGCACGGGCGTCATTGAGGAAGCTCACCGTCCCGCCGGGGGTGTAGTCGAGGTCGTCTCTGAGATCTTCAGGCATCAGCCCCATCGCCCTGAGACCCATTTCGCAGACCATCAGCTTGACCCCAAGGGTCGCGCAGGCAGCAACGAGCTCTTCGAAGGCGGCGACGCCGCGGCCCGCGAAGTCGGCGTCGCGCTCGGCGGCGCCTTCGAGCGCGGTCCACCCCGGCGCGCCGTCGGCCGTAGGCTTCAAGAGCGTCTTGAGCGCTCCCATGGTGAAGAACAGGGTGACCGGCCGGTTAACGGAGGCCACAGCCGCGGCCATGGCGAAGGCGTAGTGGACACGCTCGAAGTCGCCCGAGAAGACCACCACGTTGAGCTTCGCGGGAGGGCCGTTGCCGGGCTCAGGCGGCATGCAGAGACAGGTCGGTGATCGACGGCTGGGTCCCGCACAGCGGACAGGCCGGATCCCGCCGCACCCGGACCTTGCGGAAGGTCGCGCTCAGCGCGCCGTAGATCAAGAGCCAGCCAGACAGACTCTCGCCGATGCCGACAAGCTCTTTGAGCACCTCGGTCGCCTGCAGCGACCCTATCGCCCCCGCCACCGCTCCGAGCACCCCGGCCTCGGAGCAGGAGGGGACGAGCCCCGGCGGCGGGCGTTCCCGGAACAGACAGCGGTAGCACGGGTTGTCGCCCCCGAGGTAGGCCTTGAACGTGGAGATCTGGCCGTCGAAGCGGAGCATCGCCCCGGAGACGAAGGGCCTTTCGGCGAAGAAGCAGGCGTCGTTGACGAGGTAGCGGGTGGCGAAGTTGTCGCTGCCGTCGGCGACGAGGTCGTAGCCCCGGATGAGGTCGAGGGCGTTCTCGCCCGTGAGCCGCTCAGGATGTGTGATGACCTTGACCTCCGGGTTAATCGCGGCAACCGCCTCGCGGGCGCTCTCGGTCTTGGGCACGCCCAAGCGCGCGGTCGTGTGCACGATCTGTCGCTGGAGGTTGGAGAGGTCCACCCGGTCGTCATCCACCACGCCCAAGGTGCCGACGCCCGCCGCGGCGAGGTAAAGGAGAAGGGGCGAACCCAGCCCGCCGGCGCCTATGATCAGGACCTTCGACGCCATGAGCTTCGCCTGGCCCGCTCCGCCGACCTCGTTCAGGATGATGTGGCGCGCATAGCGCTCAAGCTGGTCGTCGGTAAACTCCATCACGCGCCTCCGCTGACGGCTCGGCGTCAAACCCCGTCGAGCCGAAGGCGCGTGACGGCTGCGGTGACGGGTTGCGGGCTCACGCCGACCGCCAACGCGCGAAGTGCTCGGCAATGCGCCGGGCTAGCCGCTCCGCGACCGCTCTCTTGCTCATTGACGGCCACCCTTCCGTTCCCTCCGGCGTGATGAGGTGGATCGTGTTCACGTCGCCGCCCATGATCCCTGTTTCGGGCGAGACGTCGTTGGCGACGATCCAGTCGCACCCCTTGGCCCGCCGCTTGGCGGTGGCATTCGCGACCAACGCGTCCGTCTCGGCGGCGAACCCGACGACGAGCTCGGGCCGGTCGGCGTTGCGCGCCGAGAGCCGCGCCAGGATATCGGGGTTCTCGATGAGCCGCAGGGTGGGGCCGCGGCCGTCGCCCCGCTTCTTGATCTTATCCGCTCTCGTCGGGGCGACCCGCCAGTCCACGACCGCCGCGGCGCAGACCGCGACCTCGACCGGCAGGGCCTCCTCGCAGGCGGCCAGCATCTCCCGGGCCGACTCGATGTGCACGACCTTGACGCCGGCGGGGTTCGGCTCGTGCGTGGGACCGGAGACCAAGGTGACGTCGGCCCCCAGCCGCGCGCAGGCGGCGGCGAGGGCGTGCCCCTGTTTGCCCGAGGAGCGGTTGGTGACATAGCGCACCGGGTCGATCGCCTCGCGGGTGGGGCCACTGGTCACCAGCGCCCGGACGCCCCTGAGCGGCCCTGCGCCCAACAGCGCCTCGATCGCGGCCACGATGTCCGCGGCCTCCGCCATCCGCCCGGGGCCCGTCTCGCCGCAGGCGAGTTCTCCCTCCCCTGGTGCGACCTTGTGGATGCCGTCTCTCTCCAGCCGCTCGAGGTTGCGGCGGGTGGCCGGGTGCCGCCACATGTCCGCGTTCATGGCAGGGGCGATGAGCACCGGCTTGTCGGTGGCGAGCAGCACGGCGCTCGCCAGGTCGTCGGCAAGCCCTACCGCCATCCTGGCGAGAAGGTCGGCGGTGGCCGGCGCCACGACCAAGAGATCCGCCTCGCGCGACAGGCGGATATGCCCCATCTCACTGTCGTCCGTGAGCGCGAACAGATCGGTGTGAACCTTCTCACCGCTCAAGGCGGCGACCGAGAGCGGCGTCACGAACTCGGCTCCCGCCCGCGTGAGCACGCACCGGACCGCGGCGCCCCGCTCTTGCAAGAGGCGGATGAGCTCCAGGCTCTTGTAAGCGGCGATGCCGCCGGAGATGATGAGCAGAATCCGTTTGCCGCCGAGCATCCTCGTTCTTCGGCAGGTCTCGCGAGCCCCGTTAACGTAGGGCCGCCCCGGGGCCCGTGCAACCCCCGGCCGCGCCGGCTTTACAGCAGCGCCGCCAGCACCACGCCGACGGCCAGCACCACCGCTCCCCAGAAGATGGCTCTGCCGGAGCCGCGCCGCCGGTCCCGTTCTGTGGCGAAGGCGCGCACGGTCTCGGGGTGGAGCCGGACGCCGCCGTTGGCGATGGAGGCGAGCGCGGCCTCCGCGTCGGCGACCAGCCTGGGCAGGCGCTGGGCCAGCGCCATGCCCTCGGTGAGCGCCTCGCGGACCTTCGCCTCGGGGCTCATGGTCTCGCGGACCCAGCTCTCGAGAAGCGGGCGGGCGAGCTCCCACATGTCGACGTTGGGGTTGAGCCGGCGGCCGATCCCCTCCACCACCACCATCGTCTTCTGGAGAAGAAGGAGCTGCGGCTGGGTCTCCATCGCGAAGGCCTCGGTGATCTGAAAGAGCTGGGCGAGCAGCCGGGCGAGGGAGATGTCGTTGAGAGGCCGGCCCAGGATGGGCTCGCCGATCGAGCGGCAGGCCTGGGTGAACCCGGCGCGCGACTTGTGGTACGGGACGTACCCCGCCTGGAAATGGACCTCGGCGACGCGCTCGTAGTCGGCGTTGAGGAAGCCCAGGAGGATTTCGGCGACGTAGCGCCGGGTCTCGGCGTCCAGACGGCCCATGATTCCGAAGTCGACCGCCACGATGTCGCCGCGTTCGTCGACGAACAGGTTGCCGGCGTGGAGGTCGGCGTGGAAGAAGCCGTCACGCAGGACCTGGTTGAAGAACGAGCGCACGACCTTGTCGATGAGCGCGTCGGGATCGTGGCCGGCGGCCACCAGCGCCTCGCGCTCGTCGATCGGGATGCCGCCGGTCCTTTCGAGCGTCAGCACCCGCCGCGCCGTTCGCCGCCAGTCGACCTCGGGAACCCGGAACCCTTCGTCCCCGGCGAGGTTCTGCCTGAGCTCCGAGGCGGCCGCGGCCTCGAGCCTGAGATCCATCTCAAGACGGATGCTTTCGGCGAGGGTACGGACCACCTCCACCGGGCGCAGCCGCCGCCAGTTGGGCTGCGTGCGCTCGATGAGCTCGGCCATCCAATAGAACAGGTCCAAATCCCGGGCGAAGGCCTGTTCGATCCCTGGGCGGAGCACCTTGACCGCCGCCTCCTTACCGTCGGTGGTCGCGGCTAAGTGCACCTGGGCGATCGAGGCGGCGGCAACGGGGCTGTCCTCGAAGTCGGTGAACAGCTCGGCCAGCGGCGCCCCCAGCTCGCGCTCGATCGTCGCGCGGGCCTCGGCCGTGCGAAAGGGCGGCAGCTTGTCCTGGAGGTTGGAGAGGTCCTGGGCGATCTCCTCCCCCACCAGATCCGGACGGGTGGACAGCCCCTGGCCAAACTTGATGCAGCTCGGGCCCAGCTCCTGCAATGCCACGGCGAGGCGCTCGCCTGGCCGCCCCGGCGGCCGCCGGCGCGAGACGAGCCTGGCCAGCAGCGTGACCGCCGGGGCGACCTCCAGCATCTCGAGGGGAAAGAGGGCGTCGTGGCGCGCCAGGGTGCGGGCGATGCCGATCAAACGGCCGACGTTGCGGACGGACCGGAGCACGGCGTCAGATCTGCCAGGCCGAGTGGAGGGCCGCGATCCCACCGCTGAGGTTCCGATAGCGGACTTGGCTTAGTCCCGCAGCGGCGATCCTCTCGGCGAAGCTCTCCTGGTCCGGGAACCTGCGAATGCTTTCCACTAGGTACTCGTAAGCGGCGCGGTCGCCGGCAACGACCGCACCGAGGAGGGGGATGACGTTGAACGAGTAGGCGTCGTACAGCGAGCGCAGAAGGGGCAGCGCGACGTGCGAGAACTCCAGGCACAGGAACCGCCCTCCGGGCCTGAGGACTCGACGCGCCTCGGCGAGCGCCCGGTCAATGTCGGTGACGTTGCGGATACCGAAGGCGACGGTGTAGGCGTCGACCGAGGCCCCCTCGAGCGGCAGCGACTCGGCGTCGGCACACACCCAGTCGATCCCTCCGGTGAGCCCGCGGTCGATGGCGCGATCGCGCCCCGCCTCGATCATTTGCTGGTTGACGTCGCACACGATGGCGCGGCTCCCGGCGGCGGCCCCGCCGACCGCCGCGAGGAAGCGGAAGGCCACGTCGCCGGTTCCGCCGGCCACGTCGATGAGCCGCATGCCTGGCCGCGGCTTGAGCCAGGCGATCAGGTCCCCCTTCCACAGCCGGTGGATTCCGCCGCTCATCAGGTCGTTCATCAGGTCGTAGCGGCGGGCCACGCTGTCGAAGACGGCGCGCACCAGCCCGGCCTTGTCCTCCCGTCCGACCGCATAGCCGTCGGCCGGCCGCTCATGGGCGCCGGCGCGCCCGCGGCCTCGCGGCCCTGCCATGAAAACGAACATAGCGCAGGGCCCGGAAGGGCGCTACCTTACGCGCCCATGCCGGAGCTCCCGGAAGTCGAGACCGTGCGCCGCGGCCTGGCGGAGCGGCTTACGGGCCGTGCCTTGGTGCGGGTGCAGCAGCGCCGGGCGGATCTCAGGATGCCCTTCCCGCCCCGCTTCGCGCAACGGCTGCAGGGTCGGCGTGTGGAGGCTCTCGGGCGCCGCGGGAAGTACCTTCTGATCCGCCTCGACGACGGCTGGATCGTCGTCGTCCACCTCGGGATGTCGGGTCGCCTGATCGTAGGCCACGGTACGCCCTTCGCCCTCGGACCCCACGACCACGTCGTCTTTCATACGGACGACGATGGGCACGTCATATTCCAGGACAGCCGCCGGTTCGGTCTCATGACGCTGGCGCGGGAAGACGCGCTCGACCGTCATCCTCTGCTTGCCGTCCTGGGTCCCGACCCGCTGTCGAACGGGTTCTCGGGCGCGGTGCTGGCGACGGCCCTCGCCGGCCGACGCACCCCGCTCAAGTCCGCGCTCATGGACCAGCGGATCGTGGCCGGGCTCGGCAACATTTATGCCTGCGAGAGCTTGTTCCGGGGCCGGCTGTCGCCGCGGCGCAGGGCCGGCACGGTGACCGGCGCGCGGGCCGAGCGGCTCGCTCGGGCCGTGCAGGCGGTCGTCGACGAGGCCATCGCGGCGGGCGGATCGAGTATAAAGGACTACGTTCAAGCCTCGGGCGAGCTCGGCTACTTCCAGCACCGCTTTGCCGTCTACGACCGCGCCGGCGAGCCCTGTCCGGGCTGCGACTGCGGCGGCGGCATCCGCCGCATCGTTCAGTCCGGGAGGGCGACGTTCTACTGCCCGCAACGCCAACGGTGAGGGAGACCGATGCGGCTTTCCCTGCCGGTGCTGTGCTCCCTCGCCGCCCTCGTCCAGGCGCCGGCCTACGGGCAGGAGCCGGCGCCGGGCGGTGGGTTCGTCGCAGGCGTCGACGACCTGCCCTTGATGGCGGGCCTCGCCGAGGATCCCCAGGCGGGGATCGTGTTCGACAAGCCGTCGGGGCGCATCGTCGAGGCCTATGCGAGCGGCGAGATCGCTCCCGAGGCCGTCGTCCGGTTCTACGAGGAAACCCTGCCGCAGCTCGGCTGGGAGCAGCTGGGCGCGCTCGCCTTCACCCGGGAAGGCGAGGTCTTGAGGATCACCCTCACCCGCGAGGACGGCGGGGTGAGGGTGCGCTTTTTCCTTCTGCCCGACTGAACCGTTTCGTCGACCGCCGCAGCCGTTGAGCGGCCGCCGGTCTGCGAGGAGGCAAAGCATGGGGTATCAGCACATCATCGTCGAAACCAAGGGGCCCGTGGGGCTTATCACGTTGAACCGCCCGAAGGTCCTCAACGCGCTCAACGCGGCCCTGATCAAGGAGCTCAACCAAGCGCTCGACGTGTTTGAGGCCGATGACGCGGTCGCGGCCATCGTCGTCACGGGCGGAGAGAAAGCCTTCGCCGCTGGCGCCGACGTCAAGGAGATGCAGGCAAAGGACTTCATGGACGTCTTTGGCGAGGATTATACCGGCCCCTGGGCGCGGGCCACCCGTTGCCGGAAGCCTGTCATCGCCGCGGTTGCGGGCTACGCCCTCGGCGGCGGCTGCGAGCTTGCGATGATGTGCGACATCATCCTCGCCGCGGACAACGCGCAGTTCGGCCAACCGGAGATCACCCTCGGCACCATACCCGGCGCGGGCGGCACTCAGCGCCTCACCCGTGCTGTCGGCAAGTCCAAGGCGATGGACATGATCCTCACCGGTCGGATGATGGACGCCATCGAAGCAGAGCGTGCGGGGCTGGTGAGCCGGGTCGTGCCGCCGGACCGCCTGGTCGCGGAAGCCGTAGCGCTCGGCGAGACGATCGCAAGCTTGTCGCCGCCTGCTGTCATGATGGCGAAGGAGGCGGTAAACCGGGCCTTCGAGACCACGCTTTCGGAAGGCGTGCTCTTCGAGCGGCGCCTCTTCAATGCAACCTTTGCGACCGCAGACCGCAAGGAGGGCATGACTGCATTCGTCGAGAAGCGCAAGCCCGGCTTTGCGGGCAGGTGAGGCCAGCCCTCGGGGCCGGGCGCGAACGGGGCAGCGGAGGTTCCCCGGGTCCGAAAGGGAGGGCGATTGACGGCGGCTCGCTCGGGCGCTATAAGCCCGCGGCCTCGGGACGGTTAACTCCTCGCGCTCATGGCGATCACGAAGTCGGCCAAGAAACGGATCCGTCAGATACGCTCGCGCACCGCGGTGAATCGTGCCCGAATCAGCCGCATCCGGACCTTCGTGAAGAAGGTGGAGCTCGCCATCACGGTCGGGGACAAAGAGCAGGCGCAGGCTGCCTTCCGTGCCGCGCAGCCGGAGATCATGCGCGGCGTCAACAAGGGTGTCGTGCACCGGAACCGGGCGGCGCGGGAGCTTTCGAGGCTGTCGGCCCGAATCAAGAAAATGTAGGAATCCCAAAGCCTTCGGGCTGCCGGTCGTTGCCCACCAGCAACAGGTCGGCGAAATTGTGGCCGACCAGCAACAGGTCGGCGAAATTTTGTCGCCGTTCCTATTTCGGTCCCATTGCCAGCATGCGATGGTATGGTAGTCTATCGTCGTGGCGGCGACGGGGGAGGACGCCGCCTATCCAAGAGATGTTCGGTGGCATGGGATCGCCCGCGAGGCACGGCCGGCGATGAGAGAGATTTGCGTCATTTTTCGCCCCCACGCGGGCGCCCGTCACCGTAACCAGGGCACGGGTAAGGTCTTGTCATCCTTGATTTTCAGGGCATTTGGGCGACGCGCCGGCGGTCGTCTGAACGGGCGACGGAGCCGACGCGGACGCGCTTCCATCCTGCGTGACGTCAAGGCGAAGCCGTGACGGACGAGCAGCAGGCCCTGGACGCTCCGGTTCTCGAGCAGTGGTCGCGGGTGCGGGGGCGCCTCAGGGCCGAGTTCGGCGAGGCCCAGTTTCAGAGCTGGCTCAAGCCGCTGAGCCTGGCCGGCATCCGCGGCGCACAGGTCGCCATGAGCGCGCCCACGCGGTTCCTGCGCGACTGGGTGATGTCGCGTTATGCCGACCGCATCCGCGCTCTATGGTCGGGGGAGAATCCGTCGATTCGCAGCATCGCGATCGACATCCGCGGCGGTCCCGTCGCGGGGGCCGCCGGCGGCGACGAGGGCGTGCCGATGGCGTTTGCGGCGAGCCGGGAGGAACAAGGCCGACCCCGTCCCCCCGAACGGGAGGCGCCGGCCGTGGGGCCGGAGGAATTCGGGGCCCCGCTGGACCCCCGCTTCACGTTCGCGAACTTCGTCGTGGGCAAGTCCAACGAGTTCGCCCACGCGGCGGCGCGGCGCATGGCCGCATCGGACGAGGTCCCCTTTAACCCCCTCTTCCTCTATGGGGGTGTGGGGCTCGGCAAGACGCACCTCATGCACGCGATCGGCCGGCATGTGCGGGCCCGCGACTCCAGCCGCCGCGTCATTTACATGTCGGCCGAGAAGTTCATGTACCAGTTCATTCGGGCGCTCCGCTTCAAGGACACCATGGCCTTCAAGGAGCGGTTCCGCTCGGTCGACCTCTTGATGATCGACGACGTCCAGTTCATCGGCGGCAAGGACAGCACCCAGGAGGAGTTCTTCCACACGTTCAACGCGCTGGTCGACCGCAACCGGCATGTGGTGATTTCGTGCGACCGTTCACCCTCGGATCTCGATCGGATGGAGGAGCGTCTGCGCTCGCGGTTAGGCTGGGGCCTCGTGGCCGACATCCATCCCACCGACTACGAGCTCCGCTTGGGGATCCTTCAGGCGAAGCTCGAACAAATGGGGGGTGCCGAGATCCCACAGCGGGTGCTCGAGTTCCTCGCGCACAAGATCACCTCCAACGTCAGGGAGCTGGAGGGCGCGTTGAACCGGGTCACCGCCCACGCCACGTTGGTCGGGCGGCCGGTCACGCTGGAGAGCACGCAAGAGATGTTGCGCGACCTCTTGAGGGTGAGCGACCGCCGCATCACGATCGAGGAGATCCAGAAGCAGGTGGCCGCGCACTTCAACATCCGGGTCTCCGACATGCATTCGGCGCGCCGCGCCCGCGCCGTCGCCCGTCCGCGGCAGGTCGCCATGTACCTCGCCAAGGAGCTCACCTCCCGCAGCCTGCCCGAGATCGGTCGCAAGTTCGGGGGCCGCGACCACACCACCGTCATGCACGCGGTGCGGAAGGTGGAGGAGCTCACGCAGGCCGACCCGAGCTTCGCCGAGAACGTGGAGCTTCTGCGCCGTATGCTGCGGAGCTGAAGGGGGCGCGGAAGGCGCGGTTCGGTCTCATCCTGTTCCGGGAATTTGCTGCCGGAACCCGCCAGTTCTGATATACTCAGACTCCGGTCGCAGGTCGCTCGCTAAAGCGGTTTTTGGGCCCCTGCGCCGGGGGTGGCAGGCCTTCGGGCTGCTATCCCAGCACAGATCCGAGAAAAGCTGGTTGAGCCCATGAAGCTCACGATCGAACGCGCGACCTTCCTCAAGGCCTTGACGCACGTGCAAAGTGTTGTCGAGCGGCGCAACACGATCCCGATCCTGTCCAACGTCCGGCTCCAGGCGGGGGACGGGAGCTTGAGTCTCACCGCGACGGACCTCGACCTCGCGGTGGTGGAGACGGTGCCCGCCGAGGTCCAGGCCGAGGCCACGACGACGGCCCCGGCCCACACGCTTTACGACATCTGCCGCAAATTGCCTGAAGGGGCCCAGGTGGAGCTGGACAGCGCGGGCGAAGCCGGCCGGCTGGTCATGCGCTGCGGCCCGGCCACCTTCACCCTACCGGTGCTGCCTACGGAAGATTTCCCCGTGATGGCCGAGGGGGACCTTACGCACGAGTTCTCCCTGGCCGCGGAGCATCTCCGGCGCCTGATCGACAAGACGCGGTTTGCGATCTCCACCGAGGAGACGCGGTACTACCTCAACGGCATCTACTTCCACGCCGCGGACAGCGACGGATCGCCCACGCTCAGGGCGGTGGCGACCGACGGACACCGGCTGGCCCGGGTGGAGGTCCCCTTGCCCGAAGGCGCGGCGGGGATGCCTGGGGTCATCGTCCCTCGAAAGACGGTCACGGAGCTCAGGAAGCTCATCGACGAGGCGGACGAGGCGATCGCCGTTGGGCTGTCCGAGACCAAGGTTCGCGTCGCCTTCGATAGGGTCGTGCTGACGTCCAAGCTGATCGACGGCACCTTCCCCGACTACGAGCGGGTGATTCCCTCGGGGAACGACAAGATCATGGAGATCGACGGCAAGGCATTCGCCGCGGCGGTGGACCGCGTCTCCACCATCTCCACCGAGAAGTCCCGGTCCGTTAAGCTGAGCCTCGGCAAAGGCCGGCTGGTGCTGTCGGTGAACAGCCCGGAGAGCGGCAACGCCACCGAGGAGCTTGCCGCGGACTATGATGCGCCGGCGATGGAGATTGGGTTCAACTCCCGCTACGTCCTCGACATGGCCGGCACCGTCGACGGGGATCGGATCCAGTTCGCGATGGCCGATGCCGTCTCGCCCACGCTCGTTCGCGACACCGGCGATCAAGGGGCGCTCTACGTCCTGATGCCGATGCGGGTGTGAGGGGGCCGCCCTGGTCCGTCTTCAACGCGCCGAGGCCGCGGCGAGTGTCGCGCACGGGGTCTCTGTCTCGCGGCTGGTCGTAAGCGAGTTCCGCTCCTTTGCCAGCCTGCGCCTCATTACCGATTCGCGACCCGTGGTGTTGACAGGCCCGAACGGGGCCGGGAAGACCAACCTGCTGGAGGCCCTCTCGTTCCTGAGCCCGGGGCGCGGCTTGAGGAACGCGCAGCTCAGAGACGTCGACCGAGAAGGCGCGCGCGGGCCGGGGCGTTGGGCGGTGGCGGCCTCGCTCGACACACCCCTGGGGCCGGTCGAGGTGGGCACCGGACCGTCCGCGGAGGACGGCCGGGAGCGCCGGGTGGTCAAGCTCGATGGGCGCGTGGTCCGCGGCCAGGCGGCGCTCGCCGAGGTCGTGAGCGTGACCTGGCTCACGCCGGTGATGGATCGCCTGTTCGTGGAGGGTGCGGCGGGCCGGCGGCGGTTCGTGGACCGGCTGGTCTTCGGGTTCGACCCGGGCCACGCGAAGCGGCTTGCGGCCTACGAGCGCGCGCTGCGCGAGCGCGCCCGCCTGCTGCACGGCGCGGCCGGGGAGCCGGCCTGGCTCAGGGCCCTCGAAGGGACGATGGCCGAGAGTGGGGTGGCGATCGCGGCCGCCCGGCGCGAGGCCCTCGCCCGCCTCGAGCACGCGCTTAAAGACGGCGTGGGTCCTTTTCCGGGGGCCCGGCTCGCGATGGCGGGCTCGGTGGATGCGTGGTTGGGGGAGATGCCGGCCGTCGAGGCGGAACGTCGGCTCATGGAGACTCTCGAAGCGTCGCGGGCTGAGGACGCGGAGGGGGGCGGCGCCGGGCAGGGGCCGCACAAGAGCGACCTCCTCGTGCGCCACGCCGCCACGGGTCGGCCGGCGGAGCAGTGCTCGACCGGCGAGCAGAAGGCGCTTCTCCTCGTCATTCTGCTTGCCAATGCGCGGCTCCAGACGGTGCGGCGCAGGAGCCCGCCGCTCCTCCTCCTCGATGAGGTCGCGGCGCACCTCGACCGCGCCCACCGCGACGCCCTGTTCGAGGAGATTTCCGCTCTGGGGGCCCAGGCATGGCTCACCGGTACGGACCGGTTTCTGTTCGCGGGCTTCGAGGGGGGCGCCCAGTTCTTCACTATGGAGGAGGGCAGGGTCATGGGGGAGGTGGCGTGAGGCGATGACCCGACGGGCCCGGAAGGTGGATGGGGGCGCCGGCGCCGACAGCTACGGCGCCGACGCGATCAAGGTGCTGCGCGGTCTCGACGCCGTGCGTCGGCGCCCGGGGATGTACATCGGCGACACCGACGACGGCTCGGGGCTCCATCAGATGGTCTATGAGGTGGTCGACAACGCCATCGACGAGGCCCTGGCCGGGTTCTGCGACCACATCGAGATCACGCTCAACCCCGAAGGATCGGTGACCGTCACCGATAACGGCCGCGGCATTCCCACCGACATCCACGAGGAGGAGGGAGTCTCGGCCGCACAGGTCATCATGACCCACCTCCACGCGGGAGGGAAATTCGACCAGAGCACCTATAAGGTCTCGGGCGGGCTCCATGGCGTCGGCGTGTCGGTGGTCAACGCCCTGTCGGAGAAGCTGGAGCTCACCATCTGGCGGGACGAGCAGGAGCACTTCATGCGCTTCCGCAACGGCGAGCCCGCGGTCGCTCTCGCCGCGGTGGGTGCCGCCGACGGGCGGACCGGCACGTGCATCACCTTCCTGCCTTCGTCCCGAGTGTTCTCGCAGACGGAGTTTGACTTCACGACGGTCAAGCACCGTTTGCGCGAGCTCGCCTATCTTAACGGCGGGCTCACCATCGAGCTCAACGACCGGCGGGCGGTGGAGCCCGTGTCGGTGAAGATGTGCTACCGAGGGGGGATCGCGGCGTTCGTAAAGTATCTGGACCGAAACAAGACGTCCCTCCACGGTGAGCCGGTCACCTTCAGCGGGCAGCGGGACGGGATCGTCGGTGACGTGGCCCTGCAGTGGACCGACAGCTTCCACGAGAACGTGCTCTGCTTCACGAACACGGTCCCGCAGGGGGACGGAGGGTCGCATCTCGCCGGCCTGCGCGCGGCGCTGACGCGGACGCTCAACGCCTATGCGAGCGGGTCGGGCGTGGGCAAGTGGGACAAGGTGACGCTCGTTGGTGAGGACACCCGCGAGGGGCTCACCTGCGTGCTCTCGATCAAGGCTCCGGATCCCAAGTTCGCGTCACAGACGAAAGAGAAGCTGGTCTCCTCCGAGGTCCGGCCCGTCGTCGAGACCATCGTCAACGACCGGCTCGGCCAGTGGTTCGAGGAGCATCCGAACGAAGCGCGGATCATCGTCGGCAAGGCGGTCGAGGCGGCGGCGGCGCGCGAGGCGGCGCGCAAGGCGCGCGAGCTCACCCGCCGCAAGGGGGCGCTGGAGGTCTCGAACCTGCCGGGGAAGCTGGCCGACTGCCAGGAGCGGGATCCCTCCCGGGCCGAACTCTTTCTGGTGGAGGGAGACAGCGCGGGCGGCTCGGCCAAGCAGGCCCGCGACCGCGTGTTCCAGGCCATCCTGCCCTTGCGTGGCAAGATTCTCAACGTCGAGCGGGCGCGCGTCGACAAGATGTTGAGTTCGGCCGAGATCAGGACCCTGATCACCGCCCTGGGCGCCGGCGTCGGGAACGAGGAGACCGACCTCGCGAAGCTGCGCTACCACAAGATCGTCATCATGACCGACGCCGACGTGGACGGCGCCCACATCCGCACGCTTCTCTTGACCTTCTTCTACCGGCAGATGAAGCCCGTCATGAGAGCCGGGTACCTCTACATCGCGCAGCCGCCGCTGTTCAAGGTGAAGCGGGGCACGCGGGAGGTGTATCTCAAGGACGAGAGGGCGCTCGAGGAGTTCCTGATCGACAGCGTGCTCGAGGACGCGGTCCTCATCCTTCACGACGGCAGCCAGCACGCCGGCGCCGAGCTCCGCAACCTCATTCACCACGCCCGCGAGGCGGGCCGTCTCCTCAAGGCGGTGGCCCGGAAGGTGAGCCTTGCGGTCGTGGAGCAGCTGGCGGTTGCGGGGGCGTTGCGCGCAAGCTTGCTCTCGGACCCTGACAAGGCGCGGGAGATCGCGACGTACATCGCCAAGCGGCTCGACCGCCTGGCGCCGGAGCTCGAGCGTGGGTGGTCGGGCGAGGCCGCCCTTGAAGGCGGGCTCGCGTTTACCCGCACGCTCAGAGGTGTCAAGGAGCGGCACGTCGTCGACGCGCTGGTCATCAACAGCGCCGAGGCCCGTCGGCTCGATCGCATGGCGGTGGAGCTCCAGCGGCTCTACGCCCACCCGGCGAAACTGGTACGCAACGATCGGGAGGTATTGATCGACGCGCCGACCAGGCTCTGGGACACGGTCATGGAGGTCGGCCGCAAGGGGGTCGCCATCCAGCGCTATAAGGGCCTCGGCGAGATGAACCCCGACCAGCTTTGGGACACGACCCTCGACCCCGACTCCCGTTCCCTGCTCCAGGTCAGGATCAAGGACGTGGAGGACGCCAACGACGTCTTCGCGACTCTCATGGGCGACGTCGTGGAGCCGCGGCGCGAGTTCATCCAGACGAACGCCCTCAAGGTCACCAACCTTGACGTTTAGGCGGGCGGCGGCTCGCTGATGGCGCGACGAGCCCGAACGCGGCGAGGCGGGCGCCGCCGGCGCGCGTCGCCCGGGAGGTCGCGCCGGCGCCGATTCACGGCAGGCTGGTTCGCGACCTGGCTCGCCGTCATCGTCGTCTGGGCCGGAATCGGGGGGCTGGGCCTTGTTGCCTATTACGCCTATGACCTTCCCGATATCACCCGGCTGAAGGAGAGCCACCGTCTCCCGAGCGTCACCCTTGTGGCGGCGGACGGGACCCCGATCGCCCGCTTCGGCGAGCTCTACGGGCCGCCTGTGGCGCTTGACGAGCTCCCCCCGGCGCTCTCTCAGGCCGTCATCGCGACCGAGGACAGGCGGTTCTATCGCCATTTCGGCCTCGACTTGAAAGCGCTCATGCGGGCGGTGCTCGCGAACGTGAGAGCCGGGCGTGTCGTTCAGGGCGGCAGCACGCTCACCCAGCAGCTTGCAAAAAACCTTTTCCTCACCCCTGAACGCACGCTCAAGCGCAAGATCCAGGAGCTCCTTCTCGCGCTGTGGCTGGAGTTGACGTTCACGAAGGACGAGATCTTCACCATCTACTTGAACCGCGTCTATCTCGGGGCCGGAGCGTACGGGGTCGAGGCCGCTGCCCGGCGCTACTTCGGCAAGTCGGCCAAGGCGCTCAACTTGAGCGAGGCGGCGATGATCGCCGGTCTCCTCAAGGCCCCGTCCCGCTACGCACCCACGTCGGACCTTGCGCTCGCACGGGCGCGGGCGCGGCAGGTCTTGGCGAACATGGTGGAGGCGGGCTTTCTCAAGCCGGAGGCGGCCGCGAAGGCGCTGGTCAATCCGGCCCGGCTGGCCCCGGCCGGCGCCGGCCCCGGGTCGCGTTACTTCGCGGACTGGGCGCTCGACCAGCTCGCCGGCTATGTGGGGTCGGGCGCTGCCGACCTCGTCGTCGTCACGACCCTCGATCGGCGCCTGCAGGAGCTGGCGGAGAGGGCCGTCGCCGAAGGTCTCAAGGCCGAGGGCGGGGCGCGGAACGTGGGCGAGGCGGCGCTCATCGCGCTTGCCCCCGACGGGGCGGTGCGCGCCATGGTGGGCGGCCGAAGGTACGCGCAGAGCCAGTTCAACCGGGCAGCCCAGGCCATGAGGCAGCCGGGCTCGGCGTTCAAGCTCTTTGTGTATCTCGCCGGCCTCGAGAACGGTCTGGGTCCGGGAGACGTCATGGAGGACCGTGCGATAGCCATCGATGGTTGGCGCCCGCGCAACTTCGACGGCCGCTTCCGGGGTCCCGTTACCGTGAGCGAGGCGGTGGCCCGGTCCATCAACACGGTCGCGGTCCGCGTCGCCGCCCGCGCCGGTCTGGGCAATGTCGTCCGCTTGGCGCGGCGGCTGGGGATCACCTCGCCGCTCAGGGAGGAGCCGAGCCTCGCGCTCGGCGCCTCCGAGGTCACCCTGCTGGAACTCACGGCGGCTTACGGAGCGCTTGCCAACCGGGGCTACGGCGTGTGGCCCTACGGGATCGGAGAGGTCCGCGCCGCCGGCGGCCAGGTGCTCTATCGCCGCTCGGGCTCGGGCCCCGGTCGCGTGCTCGACGCTGACGTGGTGGCGGCGATGGTCGGGATGCTCAAGCGAGCCGTTGCCCACGGCACCGGTCGCGCCGCTCAGGTTCCGTGGCCGGCGGCCGGCAAGACCGGCACCAGCCAGGACTTCCGCGACGCCTGGTTCGTCGGCTTCACCCGGGAGCTCGTGGCCGGCGTGTGGGTGGGCAACGACGACGGCAGCCCGATGAGAGGGGTGACGGGCGGCGGTCTTCCCGCTCGGCTCTGGGCCCGGTTCATGGCCGACGCCATGGCCGGACGGCCGGCGCGCCCCCTGGTCGACAGGCTGGTTCCCGAAGCGCGGCTCGCGGACGGCTTCGCCGCCCTCCCCTCCACCGCGCCCGCCCT
>JBHICW010000007.1:0-24947 GCA_046759785.1 Alphaproteobacteria bacterium | reverse complement strand
ACGGCGAGGGCGGCGACATACCCGGACGCGGGTCTCAGGTCGTGGAGAGACCAGCGCGAGGCCTCGTCGGGATCGCCGTCGACGCTGAGCAGCTCGGCCGGCTGTCCGGAACCGACTGAGACCTCGAACCGGTCAAGCGGGCGGGCGAGCCCGTCTCCGACGGCCTTGATGTAAGCTTCCTTGCGAGTCCAACAGAGAAAAAAGGCAACTTGCTTCTCGCTTGGAGGGAGCGCGCGCAGCATCGCGGCCTCTCGCGCGGCAAAGAAGCGTTCGGCGATCCTGTCCACTGCGAACATGGGTCGAATTCGTTCGACATCGACGCCGAGTTCACGCCCGCGCGTGACAGCGACCAGCGCGACCCCTTGGGAGTGAGACACGTTGAAGCAGACCGCGCCGCCGTCGCCTGTCAGCGCCGGCTTGCCATGGAGGCCGTAGCGGAACTGTAATCGACCCGGTTCGATCACCGCATATTGGCCGAGCAGGTGCCGAAGCGCCCCGCGCTCAACAATGAAGCGGTCCCTAACTCTCGCGAACCGGAGACGTCGAGCCCTTTCCAATTCTTCCGCGCAGAGCACCCGCGCAAGCGATCGAACGTCACGCTGCGGTCGGTCGAGAGGCACGGCCCAGACATGGATATCAGTGCCCGACAAGGCCGGTGTGGACGGCGGAAAGGGCCATGAAAGGCGGAGACCCGTCATCGTCGTTGCCCCGCTGGCACGCTCAAAGACCATCCCCGGCTGGCGGACGACTCCCGGGGAAAATGCTCGCTTCGGCGGCGCGAGCAGAATCTGCACAGGGATCGTCGACGCTGTCCTCTGCTACGAGAGGGAAGGGCGCGAGGGAGTGCAAGCGGGAAATCCTATGGTCTAACGCCGGCGTCGCCATGAGCGTCGATCGCTCGCATCGATCATTTAAACATTTCAGTCGTATATTTCTTCACCCTATCCGTCTTGGCGACGATGCAAACGTCGACGCTATTGAACTGGTCATCGATGACAGCCCCGTCGCCAACGGAAGCACCGAGGCGCAGATAACCCTTAATGAGGGCGGGCAATTCGGCCGCGGCGCGGCGCGGGTCGACCTCCGCCTTACTGAGCAGCTTCATGTCGACATAGCGGTGAGGCAGCGCCCGTGGCCTCAGCGACCGCGGTGCTAGGCGATAGTGGTAAAGGTAGGCGAGTGGCACGGCGAGCGATTGTGGATCCGTGCCCGGAAAGATCGCGCACCCGAACATCAAGGCGATGTCATAGTGCCGAACGTAGGCGGCGATTCCCCGCCACAACAACTGCATGGCGGTTCCGTCGCGGTACTGCGGGCCGACGCAGGTGCGGCCGAGCTCCAGGATTTCACCTGGATAGGCGACGAGCTTGGCGATGTCGTACTCGTTCGCCGAATAGAACCCGCCATGGGCGGTCGCCACTTCGCGGCGAAGGAGACGGTACGTGCCGACCACCGCACCGGCGTCGTGGTCGATCACCAGTAAGTGGTCGCACACATCGTCAAACTTGTCGAAGTCTCGGCGGCGGCCCGACATTTCGGGCGTAGGCTTGGCGCCCATTTCCTCGTAGAACACGGAGTAGCGCAGGGCGAGCGTTTCGTCGATCTCGGCCCTGTCCTCGGCAAGCCGCACCTCGAGGTTGTCGGCTCGCAGATCGACGGGCTTGTCACGCTTGACCTTCGAGCGCCCCGCGGACCGGGCCAGCCCTGCTGTTCCTTGCGAACCCGGACCCGCGGGAACGAACCCGCCTTCGCGCATCTCCTTTACACTCGACTCGGCGGCCGTTACGACATGGGAGATATCCTCATCGCTATGGACCGTCGATAGGAAGCAGGTGCGCCCTTCCCAGACATAAACCCCCCTATCGAGCAGGTGGTAGAACAACAGGTCCATGTTCCCCTGGAACTCGAAGCGGAACATCGACCCGAAATGGACGATCCGGATGGGCACATTTTGCTTGCAGAAGTAATCATTCAAGGTATCGGCTAGTTGTTTCGTACGTTGGTTGAGCTGCTCTTGAAGCGCCGGCCCACGCTCCTTGATCTCCCGGAGCACCGCCCGAGCGGTCGCCATGACCAGCACGTTCTTATTGAACGTACCGGCGAAGAAAGTGGTCTGGGCCTCGGGGTAAGAAGCATCGCCATAGCTCCACATGCCCCCGTCGATGCCGTCCATGAAAGCGGCCTTGCCAGCCACGATCCCGATCGGTAGCCCGCCGCCGACGAGCTTGCCATAGGTCGCGAGATCGGCTTCCACGCCGAACCAGGCCTGGGCCCCGCCCGGGTGAATGCGGAACCCGGTGAGTATTTCGTCAAAGATCAGGGCGACATCGGTGTCTTTGGTAAGTTGACGGACTTCCTGGAGAAACTCCTTGGGCTGAAAATCGGGGCGGCGGCTTTGGACGGGCTCGACCAGAACCCCTGCCAACTCGTGGGACCTGGCCCGGAGCACCTCGAGCGATTCGGCCTCGCCGTACGGCAACACCAGAACATCTTCCACCGTGTGGGCCGTGACACCGGGCGACAGAGGAATCGTGCGGACGTCCCCGTCTACCGTCTGCGGCAAGGCCAATGTGCCATCGAAATGGCCATGATAGGAGCCGGCGAAGAGGGCGATCGTGTCACGCCCCGTCGCCGTGCGCGCCAGCCTCAGGGCCGTCATCACGGCTTCCGTACCCGAGTTGCAAAATGTGACCCGCTCCATTCCGGTCAGGTCGCAAACGGCTTCCGCCACCTGGCCGGCGAGCGGGGCTTGCGGGCCCAGCTGCAGACCTTGCGTGAGTTGCTGCTCCAGTGCCTCGCGAATGAAGGGCGCGTCGTGACCGAAGAGTTGTACGCCGAACCCCATTGTGAGGTCGACGTACTCGTTGCCGTCCACGTCCCAGATTCTCGCTCCCCGAGCGCGTTCCCCCACGATTGGATAGAGCATGTCCTTAATTGAAAAACGAAAACCCGCCGACGCGCGCGTGTCCGCCAGCGCCGGTCGATACCTCTCGGCGAACCGTTTCGAGCCTTGGGTCCGCCGTGTGTAGCGGTTGACGAGCGCCTTCAGATGACGTTGTTGTCGGGGACTTAGACCCGTCGCCTGACTATCGGCCCGCCGCCGCCAGGCAGGAAGGGTAGAGCGACGCTCGCGTGAGGTTTCCGTCGGCTCGTCCTTGCGCGTGTCGTCGGATGACGCTCTAGGCGCGGCCCGGCCTCGGCTCGATCCTCGAGGCGGTGATGCTGGCGCTACCACGGCGTCCGAGGCAGCCGCCGTGACCCCGGTTCGCGTTGGAGATAGCGGTTCGGCCGACGAACCGGTGCTGCGCAAGGCGTCCAGCTGTTGCGTCATCACCCGAGACAGCACGTCGAGCTGTCGGTTTATCAGCCGCTCCAAGGCCCTTTGGGTACCGGGGGCTTCTTCGTCGGCGCCCGCGGCGCTCTCCGGTTTCCGATTTGACGACGAGATCTGGGCGCTCCAGGCTGCTAACGGGTCAGGCGACGGGCCAAGCCCCGCGTCGGCATCTCGGGCAGCGTCGTCGGACTTCACCGCGGACTGCTCCTCGTCTTCGATCCCCCATTCCGGCGGAAGGGCCTGATCGAGGTGCGCGGAGAGCACATCGATGTTGGTGAGGTTCTCGTATAACTCCCGGATGGTGAGTTTGACCCCGAACATCGACTCGATCGTCGTGACCAGATCGACGAGTACAAGGGAATCGGCTCCCAGCTCCAGAAACGGGGTATGACGATCCACGTCAGACGGGTTCGCCCACAAGAGTTTGGCCACATGCGTCTGAATAAGCGACACGATTTTTTCGTGGCGCGCGTTCCCAGGAGGTTGACCGACCTGCGGCTCAGACATGGTCCCGCGTGATGCCCGTCGCGACTGGTTGATCGTTTGTACGTTAACCCAGTAACGCTTCCGATCGAAGGGATACGAGGGTAAGGACAACCGCTTTCTGGCGTAGTCCTTGTCCAATCCTGCCCAGTCGACGTCTAACCCCTGTACATACAGCTGGGCAAGACTGTCCAGCAACACCGGCCAATCCTGTTTGCCCTGCCGCAAGGACGCAAGCCACGTCGCTGACCCGTCGCGGAGGCAATGACGGCCCATGGCCGATAGCACGGGGTTCGGCCCCAGCTCAAGGAATAGGTGATAGTCGTGGGCGGAAAGGGCTGCCATCCCGGCGGCGAACCGAACCGGCTCTCGCGCGTGACGACGCCAGTAACGGGCATCGAAGATATGTCCAGGCTGCAAGATCTCGCCGGTCAAATTGGAAACCAACGGCAGGCGCAGGGGCTGGCGCCCAAGTTGACTGGCCGCTTTCTCGAGAGGCCCGAGAACCGGCTCCATTAGGCGCGAGTGAAACGCGTGGGAAACCGTTAACGGGCGCGCCTTAACGCCCTTCGACTTCAACTTCTTCAGCACCGTTTCGACAGCAGCCCGGTCACCTGAGATCACGGTGTTTTCCGGGCCGTTTATGGCTGCGATCGAAACATCGTCGTGGAGCTCGGCGAGAGCCCCTTCTACCCGTGTCTCATCGGCGAACACGGCGGCCATCATCCCGTTGTGGGGCAGCTCTTGCATGAGGCGCCCGCGGTCGGCCACGAATTTGAGCCCGTCCTCCAGACTTAGAGCACCGGCTACGCAGGCGGCCGTATATTCGCCTACGCTGTGGCCCATTACGACGTCTGGGCTGATACCCCAGGATCGCCATAATTCTGACAGGGCGTATTCCAGGGCGAACAAGGCAGGTTGGGTATAGGCCGTCTGGTCCAACAAAGGGGAGCCGTCCGCTTCTGGATAGAGGACGGTGAGTAAAGGGCGCTCGAGATAGGGTCGAAGCCGCTCGTCGCAGCGATTCAAGGCGTCGCGAAAGGTGGGCAGGGTCTCATAGAGCTGCCGCCCCATGTGCGGATAATGACAGGCCTGGCCCGGGAACAGGAAGACGATCGGGGCTCGCCGTCGTGCCTTGCTTAGCCCGTGGTGTGTGCTGGACGCTGGCGAGCCGGCAGCGAAGGCGGCAAGCCGTTTGCGGAGCTGCGCACTCGTCTCGCCGATCACGGCGAGTCTGTGGGGAAAATGGGAGCGACCGGTATTGGCGGCAAAGCAGACGTCCGCAACCGAGACCTCGGAACGGTTTCCCAGGAAGGCATCGTAGCGCCCCGCCAAGGTGCGCAGGGAATTGGCCGTTTTGGCCGATAGCGCCAGGATGTGCACGGGCCGCTCCTGCTTGCGGACGGGCGACGTCTCCGGCGGGGCTTCCTCCAGGACCACATGCGCATTGGTACCGCCGAAGCCGAATGAGCTGACACTCGCGACGGCCGGAGCGGAGGTTTCTGGCCATGGCCCCAGCGTCTGCTGGACGCGCACCGGGAGCTCGTCAAATGGGATGTATTTGTTGGCTTTCTGGAAATGCAGGTTGGCCGGAATCTGGCGATGCCTGAGCGACAAAGCGACCTTGATCAACCCCGCGATACCGGCGGCAGATTCCAGATGGCCGATGTTCGTCTTAACCGATCCGATCGCGCAGTAGCGTCCCGGGGGACGATCGGCGGCCAGCACCTTGCTCAACGCTTTCACCTCGAGCGGATCGCCCAAGGGTGTTCCCGTGCCGTGGGCTTCCACAAAGTGGACCCGGCCGGGAGAGACTCCTGCCTGTCGATAGGCTTCCCTTACAACAGCCTCCTGGGCCAAGGGGTTCGGCGCCGTGAGTCCATTGGTGAGCCCATCTTGATTGATGGCGCTGCCGCGGATGACGGCGTAAACTTGGTCGCCGTCGCCCAGGGCCTGGGACAGCGGCTTCAGCACAACGATCCCGGCCCCCTCGCCCCGGACATACCCGTTGGCGCGGTCGTCAAAGGTTTTGCAACGACCATCGTCCGCCATCATGCGGGCCTCGGAGAAGGCAATGGTCGGTTCCGGGCTCAGCAGCACATTCACTCCACCGGCGACCGCCAGGCTCGACTCCCCATTGCCGAGGCTCAGACAGGCCACGTGCACGGCGACCAGGGACGAGGAGCACGCCGTGTCAAGCGCCAGGCTCGGGCCACGAAAATCCCATAGATAGGAGATTCGGTTGGCGGCTATGCTCAGGGCCGTTCCCGGCCCGGTATAGGCGTTAATGGCCTGGGGATCGTGGCCCAGCAGCCGGCTGTAATCGAAGTTCGAGATTCCGATGAACACTCCGGTCCGCGTGCCGGCAAGACGCTGGCGCGGTAGGCCGGCGTCCTCCAGGGCCTCCCACACCACCTCGAGCAGGAGGCGCTGTTGGGGATCCATGGAGCAGGCCTCGCGCGGGGAAATGCCGAAGAACTCGGGATCGAATCGGTCCACGTGATCCAGGAACCCGCCCCATCGCGTGTTCATCCGGCCCGGCGTTTCGGGATCGGGATCGAAGAACCGCTCGACGTCCCATCGATCGGCTGGAACCTCCTTGATCGCATCGACCCCGTTTCGCAGGAGTTGCCAGAAAGCGGCCGGCGTGTCCGCCTGTGGAAAGCGGCACCCTATTCCGATGATTGCGATCGGGTCCATTTGGCTCACCTCGTTTCGGTCTCGATGGGGACGTGGGCATCCAAGGGGAGCGGCAAGGGGACCGGGCTACGCCCCCAATCGCATTCCCCTGATGCTCGCCATCAGGCCGCTCGCTAGGCGAACGGGATCTGCCATCCCCGCCACGGTCATTCAGCGCTGCGAGCGCGCGGTTCCAAGGCTCCAGTGACTCGGCGCTCGGGCCCTCGCTCCAGCATCAGCCGGGTGGCTGGCCCGAACCACGCGTCTCGGCCAGATGCCGGGCGAGCGCTTCGATCGTCGGATATTCCCACGCCAAAGTAGGAGAACATCGGCGTTCCAGCCAGTCCTCAAGATCGGCCGAAAGCATCACCGCGTCCTTTGAAGACAGGCCGTAATCCGCGAAAGGCTGGCTGACGTCAATCTCTTCGACAGGAAGGCCCAGATACTCCCACAACTTCGTAGCGAGCCACTTCTCGATGGCTTCTGCGCTCTTAGGATTATTCTGCGAGAGATCAGCCATGTCCGTGGTTCTCCCCGTTCCTTCCTTCGCCCCGCCGGAAGACTACGGGAAGGCTGCCCGAGAGGTATCGGGTCGTGCAAAGACGTCGCTGGATTTTACCGCTGGACGTTTTCGGAATGCCCCCAGGCGCCAGTAGGGCTATCGCATGGACAGCTACGTCATGATTTTCAGCCACGGCTCTTAGAATTGATTTGATCATATCCTCGACCGGCCACGACCGCTCCGGATTTCTCCTGATATCCGAATGCTCCGGGGTGCTGCCTTGGTTGCGTCGGGGTGGATGATCGATTTCGCCGACAACCACCAGTTGCTCCTCGCGCGCAACGTCGACGGAAAAGGCGGCACAGCAGCCGGGACGCAGTGACGGATGACTCCGTTCCACGGTGAACTCGATGTCCTGCGGGTAATGGTTGCGGCCATCGATAATGATTAGATCCTTGAGGCGCCCAGTAACGAACAACTCGCCGTCCTTCACAAATCCTAGGTCGCCGGTTCGCAGAAACGGCCCCTCGCCGGTTTCTTCAAGGAAGGCCCGGAAAGTCTGTTCCGTTTCCTTTGCCCGGTTCCAATAGCCCTTGACGACGTTGGGTCCGGATACCCAGATTTCGCCGATGTTGCCAGGGCGACATTCGATGCCGGATGTGGGATCGACGATAACAATCCTTTCCTCCCCCCAGCAGCGGCCACAGCCCACCAGGAGCTGGGCGTCCTTCTCGTGCCCGCCAGCCTCGACCACCCGGTCTCGTTTGAGCCCCGCCCCATGCACCGCCACGATGATCGGTGAAGCGGTCCTCAGCCCGCCTGAAACGAATAGGGTCGCCTCCGCCAACCCATAGCACGGGTAGAATGCCTTGCGGTCAAAGCCGCATGGCTCGAAGGCGGCCGAGAAGGCCGCCACCGTTTCGGCGCGAATCGGCTCGGCCCCGGTAAAGGCCAGGCTCCAACTGCTGAGATCGAGGGTCTCCCTCTGTTCGGGCGTGATCTTCCTAACGCAAAGCTCATAGGCGAAATTAGGTCCGCCGCTCGATCGGGCCCGGTAGCGCGAAATGGTCCGCAGCCATCGAATGGGTCTTTGCAGGAACGCCATTGGCGACATGAGGATCGATGGGGCACCAACATACAACGCCTGTAAGACGTTTCCGATCAGGCCCATATCGTGATGTAGGGGCAACCATCCAACGGTGACGGACTCCTCCGGATGGTCGAAAGCGTCGCGCATCATCAGTGCGTTGGAGAGCAGATTGCCGTGGCTCACCATGGCTCCCTTGGGGACGGCGGTTGCCCCCGAGGTGTACTGCAGAAACGCCAATTCGTCGGCGCCAGGCGTGTGCGGTTGCCAATCCTCTGGCGATGCCTCGTCCAAACGGTCCGTAGCCACCCAGCGCAGCGTCTCGAGGTGAGGCCCATCGGACAGCTGCTGCCGCAGGTCGGCGACAAGGGATGCGGTGGTTAGTGCAAACTTTGCCCCTGCGTCCAGGGCGATGACCTCAAGCCGGCGGTCGCGGCGCTTGGGGCGACCGGTCATCGCGGGAACCGCGATGACCCCAGCATAGAGGCAGCCGAAAAATGACACGACGAACTCCAGCTCCCGCCCCGGTGGGAAAAGCAGCAGCGCGCGCTCGCCAACAGCGTTAGTCCCTTGCAGCGTGGCAGCGAGCGCCCGTGCGCGCGAATCGAGCTCTCCATAGGTGAGACGCGCTCTTTCGGTCTCGTCAGCTGCCAGGAAGACGTACCCCTGATCGTGCGTCTGGTGACGCGCCCTCCAGCGCAGAAGTTCGACCACCGAGTCAAAACGCGTGTCGAGACGGGTCGTTGACCGGCGGGCTCTGCCTCCCATCGGTGATCTCCAAGCCGTCAGACGACGAAACCGCCTTTGGGCATACTACCAGTGTCACGGCGGCAGGCGGTGTCGGTGTCCATTGTCAACCCTCGAGCCGCGCCGTCGGCTGTAGGATGCGTAGGCCGGAAGGTCGTGAGTCAAGCAACGCCCGTTCCGCTCGCACGCGGCGGCGGTCAACGATGACGAGGCTGAAGACGGCGATGCCGATCAGGGTGAGTGGAAGCGGAAACAAAAGTGAATCCCCTTTGCCCACATCTTGGTTGTATTGTATGATGACCAATCAACCATAACTTTTACTATCTGCTAAATTATCCCTAAAAGACGTCGTAGGGTCGGTGGCCAAGGTCGAAGCGAATCCCGATGGGTCCGAACTCCGCGAGAGCACGATGCTACACGAATACCGGCAGGCCCGGCCAGGCGCGGCTCAACCCTCAGCGTTGATCGTACGTCCGCAAGCGTTCTTTCCAACGAGCACGCCGTAAGCCGGGCGCGCCTTGCCCCCGCGTCCGAGGCCAGCTTAAAGTCAGGCGCCGACACGCCGCCATCGACTTCAGCCGTCATCGCGCCGGCGCCTTCCCGGCGACGCCGCCGGCGGCAGCCGGCGCCTCGACGAGGCGGTCGAACAGCGCTCGCACCTCATCCTGAAGGCGCGTGAGCTTTGCCTGGAGGGCCTTGAGATCGGGAGCGTCGCCCGCCCGTGCCAAGGCCGACTGGAGCCCCTCGGGCACGTCGCCCTTGAGGTGGGCGCCGCCGAGGGTGAGCCTCAACAGGCTCTGTAGGCGCTGCATCACCTGGGCCGCCTCCTCGAGGATGGACGCCGCCGCCGCCTCCAACAGCCCCGCCCGCTCGAGCCGTCGGAAGACGTCCGCAGTCCGGACCGAGAGCACCTCGGGGCAGGCGGCCGCATGGCTGAGTTCAAGGTACTGGGCGATAAACTCGATGTCGGTCAGGCCGCCCCGCACGTACTTCACCTTCCACGGGTCCTCGGTGTGATGCTCCACGTCGATGCGACGCCGCATGTCCGCGACGTCGTGCGCGAGGCTCGCGGGGTCGCGTGGGCGGGTGAGGATCTCCCGGAGCGCCGCTTCGATGCGTCGACGAAGGCCCGGGGGGCCGGTGACGACGCGCGCCCGGGTGAGCGCCATGTGCTCCCACGTCCAGGCGCTTTCCCGCTGGTAGCGGTCGAACGCGGCGAACCCGGTTGCCAGCGGACCTGCCTTGCCCGAAGGTCGGAGCCGCATGTCAATGTCGTAAAGTCGGCCTTCCCCGGTGAGCGCCGTGAGCCCGGTCAAGAGGCGCTGGCTTAGACGCGAGAAGTAGTGGCTAACGGCCAACGGCCTTGGTCCGTCGGAGCCCTGGGCTTGCGCCGGGTGGTCGTAGATGAAGATGAGGTCGAGGTCCGAGCCGAAGCTCATTTCCCGACCTCCCAGCTTGCCCATGCCCAGCACCGCCAGTCCCGCCTCAGGCACGCGGCCGTGGGCCTCGGCGAAGGCGGCCTCGACCCGGGGCTTGAGGCCGGCCAGCACCGCGTCGGCGATGTCGGAGAGGTTGACGGCTGCGGCCGCTGGCTCCGTCTGGCCTCTGAGAACCTGGACGCCGACCTGGAACTGGCGGTCGTGCGTCCAGCGGCGGCTGAGGTCCAGCACGTCCTGGAAGTCGCGGGCCTCATCCAGCGCCCGGGCGAGATCGTGCGTTAGCCCATCGGCGCCGGGAAGGGAGTCATAAAAGTCCGAACTCAGCACGCCTTCGAGGAGCGCCGCCTTGCGGGCGAGATGCCGGGCGAGTTCCGGCGCCGTGCCCATAATTGCGGCGACGACGTCGAGAAGGCGGGGGTTGGCGTAGACCAGGGAGAAGAGCTGCACCCCGGCGGGAAGATTGGCGAGGAACTCGTTGAAGCGGAGGAACGCGGCGTCGGGGTCCGCCGTTTTGCCGAGCGCCTCAAGGAGGGTCGGCATGAGTTCGGTCAAGAGTTCCCGGGCGCGGACGCTCTGGGTGGCGCGGAAGCGGCCGTGGTGCCAGGCCCTGATCGCGCCCGAGATCGCCGCCCCGTCGACGAAGCCAAGGCGCCTGAGGGTGGCAACGGTCTCGGGGTCGTCCTCGGTTCCCGTGAACACCAGGTTGCCGGCTGGCGCGAGGGCAGGTGCTTCCTCGAACAGCCCGCCGTAGTGGCGCTCGACCGCGCCGAGCCTCTCCGTGAGTGCGGTGGCGAACGCTTGCGGGCCGTCGAATCCCATGAAGGTTGCGAACGCCTCGATCCCCTCCGCGGTGTCGGGAACGACGTGCGTCTGGGCGTCGTCGACCATCTGCAGCCGGTGCTCCACGCGGCGGAGAAAGCCGTAGGCGCCGATCAGGTCGTCGGCCACGGCATGCTCGAGGCGGCCCGCCGCAACGAGGGCGCGGAGCGCTTGGCACGTCGCCCGGGGACGGAGCGAGGGATCGCGTCCGCCCCAGATGAGCTGGAGGGTCTGGGCGAAGAACTCGATCTCCCGTATCCCTCCACGGCCCAGCTTGATGTTGTGGCCGGGGACTCTGATCCGCCGGCCGCCTCCGCGGGCGTCGATCTGGCGTTTGATCGAGTGGATGTCCTGAAGGGCCGCGAAGTCGAGGTGCTTGCGCCAGATGAAAGGGACGAGCGCTTCGAGGAAGGCCGCTCCGCGGGCGCGGTCGCCGGCGACGGGCCGCGCCTTGATGAGCGCGGCACGCTCCCAATTCTGGCCGACGCTCTCGTAGTAGGTCTCCGCCGCCTCGGTCGAGACGGCGAGCGGGGTGGCGCCGGGATCCGGCCTCAGCCTCAGGTCGATCCGGAAGACGTAGCCCTCCGGCGCCCGCTCCTGGAAGATCCGGACGAGTTCTCGGGCGAGCCGCACGAAGCAGGCCTGGCATCCGTCCCGACCGCGGTAGCGCACCCCGGTGTCGTCGTACAACACCATCAGGTCGATGTCGCTGGAGTAATTGAGTTCGGCCGCCCCGAGCTTGCCGAGGGCGAGGACGATCAGCCCGGAGCCTGCTTCCGGACGGTCGTGGTCGCCGAGCTCGATGTCTCCCGCCTCGGCCGCCGCCCGCAGGACGTGCGCCGCGGTCGCCTGGAGCGCCGCCTCCGCGAAACGAGTGAGCGCCCCGGTGACTCGCTCGAGTGGCCAGGCGCCGCCGATGTCGGCGACGGCCGTGAGCACCGCCACACGCCGCTTGGCGGTGCGCAACCGGGCCATGAGCTCGGGCCGCGGCGCCCTGTCGGCGCCCTCGAGCCCGCCGAGGGCCTCCTCGAGGCAAGCCCCCGGCCCGCGCGCGAGGAGGCGTCGGACGTACCCCATCTCGGCCAGCAGGCAGCGCCTGAGATAAGGGCTGTTCCCGAACAAGGCGTCGAGAAGGGCGCGCCCGCGAGGATCCCGGGCCAGGGCTCGGGCGAACCGGTGAACTTGGGCCTTCTCCTCCTGCTCCGCCGCCTGAAGCCAGTGCGTGAGTCCGCGTTCGGCTCGCGCCGGGTCGGCCGCGGCCGGCAGGGCAGTGAGCTCGTCGAGGAACGGCGATTCTTCCATTTCTTCCAGTCTCGATTTGGGGCACAGTGCTTACGCCGTCGGATCCGGTCAACCGGCTCAAGGGTAGCGCCCCTTTTTGATCCGTCCAGCCACCAAGTTCCTGGTCCACGCCCTCGCCGCTTTCGCCGGTATCGTGGCGATCGTCTTCGTCATCGGCGCTTGGCGACTGTCGACCGGGCCGATCTCGCTCGCCTTCGTCACGCCCTACCTCCAGGAGGCCCTGACCCGGAGCGAGTCGCCCTACCGGCTCGAGGTCGACGACACGATCCTCACCTGGGTGGCTCGGGAAAGGGCCCTCGACATCCGAGTCCTGGGCTTGCGCGCCCTCGGGCCCGAAGGGATGATGGTGGCGAGCGCTCCCGAGGTCTCCCTTGGCCTAAGCGTACCCGCGCTCTTCCGCGGGTTCGTGGCCCCCACCAGGTTCGATGTGATCGCGCCTCGCCTCAGGCTGGTCCGGGACGAGGAGGGTCGCGTCGCCCTCGGTCTCGGCGCGAAGGCCGAGGCCTCGAGCGATCTTCTGGTGCTGCTCATCGCCGACCTCCTGGCACCGCCTGGCTCGGCGCGACCGATGGACTATCTCGAGCGGATCAGCGTCGTAGGTGCCGATCTCGACGTGAAGGATCGGCTCCTCGGCCTTTCTTGGCGGGCCCGTCAGGCCGACATCGAACTTGCCCGGGAGGGGGAAGGGCTCAGGGGTGAGGCGGCGCTGGACGTGGCGTTCGAGGAGCAAACGGTCCACGTTGACGTGACGGGGTTGTATCAGGGACCGGCTCGCGACGTGGTGGTCGACCTTGCGTTCACCGAAATCGAGCCGGCGCGGCTCGCCGCCTTTTCCCCGAGCTTCGCGCCGCTCACCCGCTTGCGCCTTCCGGTCAGCGGAACCCTCGAGGTCGTCTTCGCGGCCGACGGTGCGCTATCGAGTGTGGCCTTTGCTCTGGACGGCGGCGCTGGTCGCGTCCTCGTGCCCAGCCCGTTCGAGGTAGAGGTTCCGGTGGCGAAGGCCCAGGCGCAAGGGCGGTTCACGTCGGGCCCTGGCGAACTCGCCCTCGACGAACTCACACTCGACCTCGGCGGGCCCACGTTCACCCTCCAAGGGCGGGCCGGCAATCTCGAAAGCGAGCCCGTCCTCTCAGGCGAAGCGCACCTCGACGACCTGCCGCTCGCTCGCCTATCGGAGTTCTGGCCGCCGGGGCTGGGGGGGGGCCGTACGCGCGACTGGGTCCTCACCAATCTTAGCGGTGGTGTCGTCCGCACGGGCGAAGCCCGGTTTGACCTCGACCTCGCCGACCTTCGTGCCGGCCGGCTGCGGCCCGGCTCGGTCGAGGTGACGTTCGTGGCCGAGAACGTCACGGTGAGGTACTACGGCCCCCTCCCCAAGGCCCGGGGAGTGGACGGTCGGGCCGTCATCACTGGCGACAGGCTGGAGGCCGTGATGTCGAAGGGCACCGTCGCGGGCCTCGTGCTCAGTGACGGCTCGTTCACGCTAACCGGGCTCGGGAGGCAGCCTCGGGCGACCGTTGCCTTGACGGCCCGGGGGAGCGTGCGCGACGCGATGAACATTGTTACTCACCCTTTCCTGGGCTACGCGCAGAAGCTCGGTATTGACCCCGCCCAGACGGGGGGCCGCCATGAGACCCGGCTAGAGTTTTCGTTTCCCGTGCCCGGGAAGCTCAAGCCGGGCGAGTTCCGGATGACCGCCCGCTCGCATCTCATGGACGCCAGCCTTCAGGGCGCATTCGGCCTCTATGACATCAGCCGTGGCGAGTTCGATCTCAGGCTCGACAACGCCGGGATGGACGTGATCGGAACGGTGGCGGTGAATGGCGTGGCGGGACGAATCACCTGGCACGAGAACTTCGCGGCCGAATCTCCTTTACGCCGCCGGTTTACCTTCCGCACGCGCGTGAACGACAGCCAGCGCACCGCCTTAGAGATGCCGGGCGAAGAGCTTCTGACGGGCCCGGTCGTCCTGGACGTCGAGGCCACGAGCGAGAACGACGGAGGCCAGGCGTGGATGTTCGAGCTCGACGTGGGCGACGCCTACTTCCGCTTGCCTCCACTGCTGTGGGCCAAGCAGCCCGGCGTCGAGGGTCTCGTGCGGCTCGAGGCCCGTCGCACCCCCGGACAGGCGGTCGAGATCACCAGCTTGGAGGTCGACGCGGGCGACCTGCTGCTCACGGGGACGGGGGAGCTCGACCCGGCGCTGTGGACGGTGCGCCGCCTGGACATAGCGCGCCTCACCTTCGGGCTCACGGACGTGAGCGCCAGCTTGGTGGAGACCGCCGGCGACTACGAGGTGGACCTCGAAGGCGGAAGCCTCGATCTCCGCCCCTACCTCGAGACCGCCCGGTCGGGGGAAAGCACGCCGTTGCCGCCCCTCCGGCTCACCGCCCGCCTCGATCGCCTGATCACCCGCGCCGACCAGATCCTCAACGACGTGACGGTTGGCGGCCGTTACCGCGACGACCGCTGGGAGGTGCTGTTCCTCGAGGGACGCTTCGCCGCGGGCAAGAAGGTCGTCTTCCGAATCGCGCCGGCGGGGGACAGGCGTGCGCTCCGGCTGACCGCGGAGGACGCGGGCTATACGCTGCGCGCCTTCGACATGTTCGACAACGGGAGCGGGGGACGGCTGGAGATCACCGGCACGATCGACGACGGGCTGCCCGGTCGGCCCGTGCGAGGGCGGCTCGTTATCGAGAACTTCAGGGTGGAGAAAACCCCCGTGCTGGCGCGCCTCCTCTCGCTCGGCTCCTTCACCGGGGTCCTCAACCTGCTGAAAGGGGAGGGCGTCCCCTTCACCCGAGTCGAGGCTCCGTTCACCAAGCGTGACCGCATCATCGAGATCGAGGAGGCTCGGGCCTTTGGCCCGGCCCTCGGGATCACGTTCGAGGGCCGGCTCGACCTCGCGGCAGACGTCGCAGACCTCAGGGGGACGCTGGTGCCGGCCTACACGATCAACAGCTTGTTCGGCAACATCCCTGTGATCGGCGACCTGCTCGTGGGGACGGAGGGAGGCGGCGTGTTCGCGGCGACCTACCACGCGACCGGTTCGCTCGCGGACCCGACCGTCACGGTTAACCCGCTTGCCGCGCTGGCGCCCGGTGTCTTGAGGGAGCTGTTCGGGTTCATCGGGGGTGCGCCGGCCGAGGAAGGCGAGGTGGGGTCTGCCCCTCGCGAGAAGCCGGGCGAGTGATGCTTAGTCGGCTCACACGGCCCGGACGAGGGCGTGCCGCTTTGGGCCCACCGAGAGCTTGATCACGCCGTCGCTGGCGACGTCCCCCAGCGTGACGAGCTGCGTGTCCTTGGTGATCTTCACCCCGTTCACGCGACCGCCGCCGCCGTGTATCAGGCGCCGGGCTTCACCCCCGGTGGCGCATAGACCGGCACGACGCAGGATGTCATAAGCCGCCACGCCGGCCTCGAGCTCCGCCCGCGGGAGCTCGATCGTCGGCAGCTCGTCGCCGAAACCGCCTTCCTCGAACGTCCTCTTGGCCGTCTCGGCCGCGGCCTTCGCCGCCGTCTCCCCATGGCACAACCGGGTGGCCTCGAAGGCGAGGACCTTCTTCGCCTCGTTGATCTCCCCGCCTTCAAGCCGCTCGAGACGGGCGACCTCCGCCAGCGGCAGCTCGGTAAACAGACGCAGGAACGGGCCGACGTCGGCGTCGGTGACATTGCGCCAGTACTGCCAGTAGTCATACGGCTTGAGCTGGTCGGCGTTGAGCCACACCGCACCCCGGGCCGTCTTCCCCATCTTCTCGCCCGAGGCCGTGGTTATGAGCGGGGTGGTGAGGCCGAACAGGGTGGCGTTCGCCACACGCCGGCCCAGCTCCACGCCGTTGACGATGTTGCCCCACTGGTCGGAGCCGCCCATCTGCAACCCGCATCCGTAGCGGCGATGGAGTTCCAGGAAGTCGTAGGCCTGGAGCACCATGTAGTTGAACTCGAGGAAGGTCAAAGGCTGTTCCCGCTCGAGCCGCAGCCGCACCGAGTCGAAGGCCAGCATCCGGTTGACGGTGAAGTGGTGGCCGTATTCGCGCAGGAACGGGATGTAGGCTAGGCGGTCCAGCCAGTCGATGTTGTTGACCATCACTGCGTCGGTGGGACCGTCGCCGAAGCGGACGAAGTTGCTGAACACCCGCTTGATCCCCGCCATGTTGCGGGCGATCTCCTCGTCGGAGAGGAGCTGTCGGGCGTCGTCCTTGGCCGACGGGTCCCCCACCTTGGTCGTACCGCCGCCCATGAGAACGATGGGCTTGTGGCCCGTCTGCTGCAACGATCTCAGCAGCATGATGGAGACCAGGCTGCCGACATGCAGGCTGGGCGCGGTGCAGTCGAACCCGATGTAGGCGACGACCTTCTCTCGGGCGGCCAGGGCGTCGAGGGTGGCGAGGTCGGTGCACTGATTGAGGTAGCCGCGCTCGACGACCCGGCGCAGGAACTCGGAGCGGAGGTCTTTCATGGGCCGATGGTAGTGCGACGGCTCCTTCGGCTATGATGCCGCGGCCGCTGGGGTGGCGGTGGTGTATCACAACGGCCCGTCGCGAACAATGCCCGCTCCGCTCCAGGACGAGGCCCTTGGCAAGGGGAGAGCGTGGGGAACGGCGATTCGCTGCTGGCGCTCGGGCTCATGAGCGGGACGTCGCTCGACGGCGTCGACGCGGCGCTCATCAGGGCCGATGGCGTCGCCGTGGAGGAGCTCGGGCCGGCACGTACGCTCGCGTACGAGCCCGCCCTCAAGGAGCGGCTTCGCGACACCCTTGGGGGACGGGGCGACGTCAAGGCGGTCGAGCGCGCGGTGACGTTGGCCCACGCGGCGGCGGTCGCCCGACTGCTCGCCGAGGCCGGGGTCGAAGCCGAGGCCGTCGCCGTCATCGGTTTTCCCGGCCACACGATCGCCCACCGCCCGGACGAGGGTCTCACCTGGCAGATTGGCGACGGTGCCCTCCTCACGGAGCACACAGGCATCGACGTCATGTGCGACTTCCGGCACCGGGACATGGCCGCCGGGGGGCAGGGGGCGCCGCTCACCCCCATCTATCACCGGGCGCTTGCCGCCGGGCTCGAGCGGCCGCTCGTGGTGCTCAACCTTGGCGGGGTGGCGAACGTCACCTGGATCGGCGGGGGCGGTACACTCATGGCGTTCGACTGCGGCCCGGGCTGCGCCCCCCTCGACGACTGGGTGAGCCGTCGGACCGGGGCGCCTGAGGACGAGGACGGCGCGCTTGCGCGTCGCGGGCGGGTGGACGAGGCCGTCGTCGCCCGCTGGCTCTCTCATCCCTACTTCAGGCGGCTGCCGCCGAAGTCCCTGGACCGCGACGCCTTCGCCGACGCCGCGGC
This sequence comes from Alphaproteobacteria bacterium, assembly GCA_046759785.1. Taxonomy (GTDB): domain Bacteria; phylum Pseudomonadota; class Alphaproteobacteria; order JBHICW01; family JBHICW01; genus JBHICW01. Next base: position 7,218 of record JBHICW010000007.1, on the reverse strand, counting down.
GGAACTCACTGCGGAAGACGGGGCGGCGACGCTCGCCGCCTTCGCCGCTGCCGCCGTGGCCGCCGCCGAACGCTACTTTCCCGCTCGGCCTAAGCGCTGGCTCATCACGGGAGGCGGACGGCGGAACCTGGCTCTCATGGACGAGCTTAAGGACCGGCTGGCCGCACCGGTGGCGCCGGTCGAAGCGGTCGGTTGGGACGGCGACGCGCTCGAGGCGCAAGCCTTCGCCTTCCTGGCGATCCGCGCGCTCAGAGGCCTGCCGCTGACGCTGCCGTCGACGACGGGCGCGGCGCGCCCCGTCACCGGCGGCGCCGTTCACCGCCACGCGACCCGGGAGCTGGACGGGTCCGGCTAGCGGCCCGGCGTCTCCCGGACTCGGCGCCCGAGGTAGGTGTCGACCTGTGCGTTCAACGCGTCCAGCCGGTTCGCGAAGTTGTGGTTAGCCCCGTCGATGACCCGGTAGTCGACGGTGATGTGGCGCTGGCTGCCCAACCGCTTCGCGAGTTCGGCGACCGCCGGCTCGGGCACGATCTCGTCGGCGCTGCCGTGGAGAATGAGCCCGGAGGATGGACAGGGCGCCAGGAAGGCGAAGTCGAACATGTTCACTGGCGGCGCGATCGCGATGAACCCGTTGATCTCCGGTCGCCGCATTAGCACCTGCATGGCGATCCAGGCGCCGAAGGAGTAGCCGCTGATCCAGCAGTCGCAAGGATTGGGATTATAGCTCTGAATCCAGTCGAAGGCCGAGGCGGCGTCGCTAAGCTCACCATGGCCGTTGTCAAACCTGCCCTCGCTGCGGCCGACGCCGCGGAAGTTGAAGCGAAGCACCGAGAACCCCCGCCGCGCGAAGGTCTGGTATAGAGCGTAGACCAACTTGTTGTTCATCGTACCCCCGTGCTGGGGGTGGGGGTGTAAGATCAGAGCGATTGGTGCGTCCGGACGGTTGCCGTGGTGGTAGCGTCCTTCGAGCCGCCCCTCCGGGCCGCTGACGATCACCTCAGACACGGCTCAAACGTGCGCCCCGCGATCGTGCAGGGCCCGAGAATGATGTGCAAAGTCGACCACTGATCTCGGATTCGTCGCCGAGGCTAAATGGGAACGCGCCGGCGAAATCTTGATTGAGCGAGTCGGGTAATCTATATGAGCACGGAGGAAAGCGTTCCCATGACCGGGCTTCCGTGCTTTCCCCGCCCGCATGGGACCGCACGAAGCGACCGTCATACTAGCCGGGATAGCGGATGATGTTCAAGACACTTCAGGAAGATATCGGCGTCGTCTTCGAGCGCGATCCGGCGGTGCGATCGCGCCTCGAGGTCGTCTTTTGTTACCCCGGTTTCCACGCCCTGCTCTTCTATCGCATGGCGCACGCGGCGTGGCGGTCGAAGCTCTATTTCGTGGGCCGATTCCTGTCGCATCTGGGGCGGCTGTTCACCGGCATTGAGATTCATCCCGGCGCCAGGATCGGGCGCCGGCTTTTTATTGACCACGGCATGGGGGTGGTGATCGGCGAGACGTCGGAGATCGGCGACGACGTCACCCTTTACCACGGTGTTACGCTCGGCGGCATTGCGCCTGCCGTGGACGCGCCGTCGCAGGCACGGCAGAAGCGGCATCCGACCCTTGAGAACGAGGTCATCGTTGGCTCGGGCGCTCAGGTGCTGGGGCCCATTCGGGTCGGCGCGGGCGCTCGCGTCGGTGCCAACGCGGTGGCGGTGAAGGACGTCCCGGCCGGGGTGACGGTCGTGGGTATCCCGGCCCGCGTCGCGGAACGGGGCGAGGCGAAGGAGGAGCGGCGCTTTGCCGCGTACGGCACGCCGTCACCTGACCTGCCCGATCCGGTCAGCCGGGCGATCGACGGGCTGCTCGACCATATCGGCAAGCTTTCGGCCCGGGTCGACGAGCTGGAGGCGCACCTGGCCAAGGGGTCGGAGGCGGTCTCTCCGGGCTCGAGCGATTCGAAGGAGGAGCGTGAGGAGGGCGAGCGCCCGACTTGATGAGGAGGAAGCGCGTCGTGAGACTCAGCACGAAGGGACGTTATGCGGTCATGGCGATGGTCGACCTCGCCAGCCACGACAGCGGTGACCCCGTTTCGCTGTCCGACATCGCCGGCCGGCAGGAGATTTCCCTGTCCTACCTTGAGCAGCTCTTCGGCAAGCTGAGGCGCGGGGGCCTGGTCAAGAGCGTGCGCGGGCCCGGCGGTGGCTACTTGCTGTCGCGGCCGGCGGGCGCCGTGCGGATTGCCGATATCATCATTGCGGTCGACGAACCGATTCGGGCCACCCGCTGCCAGCCGGGCTCGCCCAGCGGTTGCGGACCCAACCGCATCCGATGTGCCACCCACGACCTGTGGGAGGAGCTCGGCAACCAGATTCGCCTGTACCTCAATTCCGTCTCGCTCGAGGACGTCGTGTGCCAGCGGATCCTCGGGACCAGCGGGGTCGTCTACAGGGAAGGGCGGCGGGTCGCCGCCCAGTAGGAACGTTAGCGCCCTGGCGATGAAGCCGCGGTCCTATCTGGACTACAACGCGACCGTGCCGGTGAAGCCGGCCGTGACCGAGGCCGTAGCCGCCGCGCTCGAGCGCGTCGGAAACCCGTCCTCGGTCCACAGCTTCGGCCGCCTCGCCCGGCGCGCGGTGGAGGACGCCCGCGGGCGCGTGGCGGCCCTGGTGGGCGCGCAGCCGCGCCAGGTGGTGTTCACGAGCGGCGGCACCGAGGCCAATAACCTGGCACTCGAGGGCAGCGGGCGGGCGCGGCGGCTCGTCTCGGCGGTCGAACACGTTTCGGTGCTCGAAGCGGCGGCGGAGGCGATCCAACTTCCCGTGGACGACGACGGGGTCGTCGACCTCGAGGCGTTGGCTCGCGAGCTCGCGCGCGACGAGACCCCGGCGCTCGTCTCGGTCATGCTCGCCAACAACGAGACCGGTGTGATCGAGCCCGTGGCCGAGGTCGCGGCGCTGGCCCACGCGGACGGGGCGCTCGTCCACTGCGACGCCGTCCAGGCGGCGGGCAAGGTCCCGGTGAACATGGCGGCGCTCGGGATCGACCTTCTCACCTTGTCGGCGCACAAGCTCGGCGGCCCGCAGGGCGCGGGCGCCCTGGTGGTGGGGGACGACGTCCCGCTCGCGCCGATGCTCTTGGGCGGGGGCCAGGAGATCGGCCGGCGCGCGGGGACCGAGAACGCGCCCGCCCTCGTAGGCTTCGGCGTGGCGGCGGAGCTCGCCGCGGTCGACGTGGCCGACGGCGCGCGCCTTACCCACCTGCGCGACCGTCTGGAGCGGCGGCTCAGCGCGGTGGCCCCGGGGACGAGGGTCTTCGCGGCCGGCGTCCGGCGCCTGCCGAACACCTCTTGCTTCACCATGCCGGGGGTCAAGAGCGAGACCCAGGTGATGGCCCTGGACCTCGCCGGCGTGGCGGTGAGCGCCGGCGCCGCTTGCTCGTCTGGTAAGGTGGCGCCTTCTCACGTGCTCGGCGCGATGGGTGTGCCGTCGGCGGAGGCGGAAACGGCCATCCGGGTGAGCCTCGGCTGGCAAACGAGCGCGGACGACATCGACCGCCTGATCGAGGCCTGGAGCGCTCTCTATGCGCGGGCCGGCGAGCGGCGGGCCGGGAGGCCCCGCAGCGGCGACGCGGCCTTGCCCGCGGCGTGAGCGGCGTAAGGAGGAGCGCGGTGAAAAGGCGCGGCAAGGGCGCCGACATCAAGCTGCCGATCTACCTGGACTACCAGGCGACCACCCCGGTCGACCCGCGCGTCGTCGCGGCGATGCTGCCCTATTTCACCGAGCGGTTCGGCAACCCGCACTCCGTGAGCCACGCCTTCGGCTGGGAGGCGGAAGAGGCGGTGGAGAAGGCTCGCGGCCAGGTCGCGGCGCTCATCGGCGCCGATCCGAAGGAGGTGATCTTCACCTCGGGCGCGACCGAGTCGAACAACCTCGCGCTCAAGGGCGTGGCGCACTTCCACGGGGACCGTCGTAACCACATCGTGACCGTCGCCACCGAGCACAAGTGCGTGCTCGAGACCTGCCGGCAACTCGAGCAAGAGGGCTTCGAGGTCACCTATTTGCCGGTCGAGAAGAGCGGGCTCGTGGATCTGGACGGGCTCAGGGCCGCTCTCACCGACAGAACGGTGCTCGTCTCTGTGATGGCGGTGAACAACGAGATCGGCGTGATCCAGCCGCTCAGGGAGATCGGGGCCATTTGCCGCGAGCGCGGCATCTTCTTCCACAGCGACGCGGCCCAGGGGCTCGGCAAGATCCCGCTCGACGTGAACGCCATGAACATCGACCTCATGAGCATGTCGGCCCACAAGATTTACGGGCCCAAGGGGGTCGGCTCGCTCTACGTGCGGCGCAGGCCGCGGGTGCGGGTGAAGGCGCTCATCGACGGCGGCGGCCAGGAGCGGGGCATGCGCTCCGGAACCCTGCCGGCCCCGCTGTGCGTCGGCTTCGGCGAGGCCTGCGCCATCGCCCGGCGCGAGTTGCGCGCGGACGACGAGCGCATCCAGCGGCTCCGCGACAGGCTCTACACGGGCGTCGTCGAGCGAATCCCCGACGTCTATCTGCACGGCGACCTCGAGCGGCGGATCTCGGGGAATCTGAACTTCAGCTTCGCCTATGTGGAGGCCGAGTCGCTGATGGCGGCGATGAAGGTTATCGCCGTCTCCACCGCATCGGCCTGTACCTCGGCCGCGGTCGAGCCTTCTTACGTGCTTCGGGCGCTGGGCGTCGACGACGAGCTCGCCCACTCCTCGATCCGCTTCGGGATCGGCCGCTTCACCACCGAGGCGGAGATCGACTACGCGGTGGACGTCGTCGTCAAAGAGGTCGCGAGATTGAGGAAGACGAGCCCGGTCTGGGAAGCGGCCCGGAAAGGCGTGCACCTCGGTCCATCGAGTGCTCCAGATAGCGGGCGCGCGCCTCGGACCGCGTCCGGCGACGTAACCTAGGCCGAAAGGGAGAAGCGATGGCCTCTGGCGGCAGCGTCCTCGACCATCACGAGAACCCGCGCCAGCCGGGATGGCCGGCGAAGAACCCAACCTGGATACGGGCGTCGTGGGGGTTGACTCCGCCCGTGGTAGAGGCAATTAAGGTAGAGATAGACCGTCCATGGGCTAGCGCTCCCGACCGTGAACATCCCTGCTCGGTGCTGGCGGACGACCCCACCAAGGCGGCGGTCGGCGACGGCAGGCGGAATCTGATGCACGGCGCCGCCGCCAGGGACAAGACCAGAGCGGCGGGGAAGACTTTGGCGGAGTGACGACGATGGAACAGCCTTCGATCATTACGCTGACCGACGCAGCCGCCGGCCGAGTCCGCGACCTGCTCGAGAAGCGGGGTAAGCCGTCGGTTGGCATTCGCGTCACGATCCGCCCCTTAGGCTGCTCGGGTCATTCCTATATGGTCGAGTACGCCGACGAGAAGGGGCCCCACGACGAAGTCGTGGAGGACAAGGGCGTGACCGTGCTGATCGACCCTCAGGCGGTGATGTTCTTGGTCGGCTCGAAGATGGACTACGTCGAGGAGAAGCTCCACTCCGGCTTCGTCTTCGAAAATCCCAACGAGAAGGGCAGGTGCGGCTGCGGGGAGTCGTTCCACGTGTAGCGCCGCCGTCGCGCCTCCTTTGCTGCTTCCAGGGACAGAAGAATTCGAAGGATAGAGAGGGCAGCTGCGAGCGCCGTCGAGAGCCCGGCGCACGCGTCCTCGTCCTCTAAGGAGCCGGTGGACGGGCGGGCCCTGACAGAGGAGGCATCCGGTTGCGGTCGAACCGCAAGCCCGAGTAAGTGGTCGCCCATGCCGAAGGTCACCTTCATCGATCCCGACGGCACCCGTCATGAGGTCGAGGCTCCGGTGGGGCTTTCGCTGCTCGAGATCGCCCACCGCAACAACATCGACATCGAGGGGGCCTGCGAGGGCTCGCTCGCGTGCTCCACCTGCCACGTGATCGTGACCCCCGACTGGTACGACCTGTTGCCCGAGACGAGCGAGGAGGAGGAGGACATGCTCGACCTCGCCTTCGGCCTCACCCGGACCTCCCGGCTCGGCTGCCAGATCGTCATCACCGAGGAGCTGGACGGCCTCACCGTCGCGCTCCCGGCGGCGATCCACAACCTGCTGCTCGACTAGTATTTCGTCGCAAGGAAAGGTTAGGTCGGCGCCTACCCACGCATCGACGGCAGATGCCGCCATCGTCGATCCTTCCTAGTCTCCATATTGGGGAAGGGAGAGGGACCCGGCCCTTCGACAGGCTCAGGGCAGGCGACGGGAGGGCGAGGGGGCGCTGCTCGAGCGATAAGGCGGTTCTGGGATATCGCGCTGATTCCTGCGAGAGGGTATTAGGGCTCCGGCGGTTGCCAACCGCCGCCGCCGGCCTCATATTCGGCCCATGAATAGCCTCGACCTTGCGAAGCCGCCGGCCTCGACGCGGGTCGTCGTCGCCATGTCGGGCGGCGTCGACTCCTCGGTCACGGCCGCCCTCCTCGTCGCCGAGGGGTACGAGGTCGTCGGCATTACGCTCCAGCTCTACGACCATGGCGCCGCCGTCGGCCGCCCGGGGACCTGCTGCGCCGGGCGCGACGTCCACGACGCCCGCCGGGTCGCCGACCACCTCGGGATCCCCCACTACGTGCTCGACTACGAGGGCCGGTTTCGGGCCGGCGTGATCGACGACTTCGTCGACACTTACCTCGCCGGCGAGACCCCGATCCCCTGCGTGCGCTGCAACCAGAGGGTCAAGTTCCGCGACCTGCTTGCCACCGCCGGCGACCTCGGCGCCGACGTGCTCGCCACCGGCCACTACGTGCGCCGGGTGGAGGGGCCCGAGGGCCCCGAGCTGCACCGGGCCCGCGACCATCGCCGCGACCAGAGCTACTTCCTGTTCGCGACGACGGGAGCACAGCTCGCTTGCCTGCGCTTTCCCTTGGGCGGGATGGAGAAGAGTGAGACGCGGGCGCTCGCCCGCCGCCACCGGCTCCCGGTGGCCGAGAAGCCGGACAGCCAGGACATCTGCTTCGTGCCCCGGGGCTCGTACGTGAGCGTGATCGAGCGCCTGCGCCCCGGCGCGGCCGAGCCCGGCGAGATCGTCCATGTCGACGGGCGCGTCATGGGCCGCCACGAGGGGGTGATCCACTTCACCGTCGGCCAGCGCCGCGGCCTCGGCGTGGCCTCGCCCGAGCCGCTCTACGTGGTCCGGCTCGAGCCCGAGGCGCGCCGCGTGGTGGTGGGG
>JBHICW010000006.1:0-25520 GCA_046759785.1 Alphaproteobacteria bacterium | reverse complement strand
ATAATTCTCCCAAACCTCGTTCAAAGGTTGAGTGGGTTCGAAGACTCAGAGGACCAGCAGCCATGATCGCACAGGAACTTCAAACCACCGCGAGGGCGCTTGTCGCCGAGGGCAAGGGAATTCTGGCGGCCGACGAGAGCCTTCCCACCATCGAGAAGCGCTTCAAGGCCATCGACGTTCCGTCGACCGAAGAGAACCGCCGATCGTATCGCGAGCTGCTCTTCACGACCCCCGGGATCGGAGATTTTATCAGCGGGGTGATCCTCTTCGATGAGACCATTCGTCAGAACACCCCTGACGGTACGCCCTTCGTGGAGGTGCTAAGGCGCGAGGGCGTGATCCCTGGAATTAAGGTCGACAAAGGCGCCAAGCCCTTGCCAAGGGCCCCCGGTGAAAAGGTGACCGAAGGCCTCGACGGTCTGCGCGACCGCCTGGCGGAGTATCGCGAACTTGGAGCCCGGTTCACCAAATGGCGTGCGGTGATCACGATCGGCGAGAACATCCCCAGCGGCTACTGCATCACCGCGAACGCCGACGCGCTCGCCCGGTTTGCCTCGCTGTCCCAAGAGGCCGGCCTTGTCCCGATCGTCGAGCCCGAGGTCCTGATGGACGGCGGCCACAGCCTCGAGCGGTGCTTCGACGCCACCGAAGCGACGCTGCACAGCGTCTTCCACGCTCTCTTCGAGCACCGCGTCGTGCTCGAGGAGATGCTCCTCAAACCCAACATGGTGCTCCCGGGCAAGGACCACCGGCCCCAGGCCAGCGTCGACGACGTGGCCGCGGCGACGGTGCGCTGCTTGCGCCGCACCGTGCCCGCAGCCGTACCGGGTGCCGTGTTCCTCTCGGGTGGACAGAGCGATGAACAGGCTACAGCCCACCTGAACGCCATGAACGCTATGGCCGATGGACATCCATGGCAGCTTAGTTTCTCTTACGGCCGTGCGCTGCAGGCGGCGCCCCTCAAGGCTTGGAAGGGTGAGGCAAAAAACGTCCCCAGCGCGCAGCAGGCCTTCCATCACCGGGCGAAGCTCACCGGCGCCGCGCGCTTTGGAAAGTACAGCGAGGAGATGGAGAGGGAGGTCGCCGCCTGAAAGCCGCCCTCGTTGCGCAAGGATGGAGGCGGGCCCTCAGCCTTGGCAGGCTGCGGGCGCAGGTCGTCGCCGTGCTCGACCCGATTCTCCACATCGACAGGGGCCGGCCGGCCCCCAAGGCGCACCGGGGTAGGGGCTGAGCCAGCCGCGCTGCCGGCTCTACCTGGTCAGTCCGCCCGGCCTAGAGCCTGAGGCGTTCGCGGGGCTGCTCGAGGCCGCCCTTGAAGGCGGCGACGTCGCCTGCTTTCAGCTTCGGCTTGCGCGTGCCGCCGACGAGGACGTGCGGCAAGCGGTGGCCAGGCTTATGCCACTCTGCCACGCCCGCGACGTGGCCTTCGTGATCGCCGATCGGATGGACCTCGCCGTCGAGCTCGGCGCCGAAGGGGTTCACCTCGAGGCCTCCCGACCGCCTCTGCGGACCGCGCGCCGTCGGCTTGGGCGTGAGGCCATCTTAGGCGTGAGCTGCGGCACCTCCCGCCATCGGGCGATGGTGGCGGGCGAAGCCGGTGCGGACTACGTCGCCTTCGGCCCCTTCTTTCCCTCGCCCGCGGCCGGAGAGATCGTGCCCGTCGACCCAGAGATCCTCACCTGGTGGACGACGGTGGCCGCCGTCCCTTGCGTGGCGTGGGGTGGCGTCACGCTCGAGAACTGCGCGCCGCTCATCGAGGCCGGCGCCGATTTTCTCGCGGTCTCCGCCGCCGTCTGGGACCATCGGGAGGGGTCGAAAGCGGCGATCCGGGCGTTCAATGACGTCATTGTCAGGGTCGGGGCAAGCTGATAGTTTCCGCCCGCCGGCGGCCGGGGCGGCTGCCGGGCGCGGGCGCCGGCGCATGAAGATCAGCGGCAACGACATTCGTCCCGGGAACGTCATCGAGCACAGGGGTCGGCTCATGCTCGCCACCCGCGTGCAGCACACCCAGCCGGGCAAGGGTGGGGCGTACATGCAGGTCGAGCTCAAGGACATCCGCGACGGAACCAAGCTCAATGAGCGGTTCCGCTCCTCCGAGAGCGTGGAGCGCGTGCGCCTCGACCAGCGGCCCTACCAGTATCTTTACGCGGAGAACGACGGCTTCGTGTTCATGGACACCGAGACGTACGACCAGATTGGGGTGGACCGCGAGATGGTGGGAGAGCAGGCCGTGTTTCTCCAGGAGGGGATGGAGGTCACGATCGAAAGCCACGAGGGCACACCCATCACCGTCTTGCTCCCCGAGACCGTGGTGGCGACGGTCGTCGACACGGAGGCGGTCGTGAGGGGACAGACGGCCGCCTCTTCCTTCAAGCCGGCCCAGCTCGACAACGGAGTGCGTGTGATGGTGCCGCCGTTCGTCGAGCCCGGGAAGCGGATCGTCGTCAATACCGCCGACGGCACCTACCGCGAACGCGCCAGGGACTGAAAGGTCGTCGGCCGTGGCCAGCCGGTCCGCCCTGATCACGGTCATGGCGGGGGCCGCCTACAAGGCGGCGCGCGGGCTGATCCGGGACTTCGGGGAGGTGGAGAACCTCCAGGTCTCCCTGAAGGGGCCGAGAAACTTCGTGACCGCCGCCGACCTCCAGGCAGAGAAAGTCTTGCACGCCGAACTGTCCAGGGCTCGTCCCGGCTTCGGCTTCCTCCTCGAAGAGAGCGGAACCATCGAGGGCGGTGACCCCCGGCGGCGCTGGATCGTCGACCCCCTGGACGGGACGATCAACTTCCTCCACGGCATCCCCCACTTCGCGATCTCAATCGCGCTCGAGCGGGACCGCCAGATCGTCGCGGGCGTGGTCTACGACCCGCTCCGCGACGAGCTCTTCCGGGCCGAGCAAGGCGTCGGCGCGTACCTCAACGACCGGCGTCTCAGGGTCTCCGCGCGCCGGACGCTGGCCGACGCCGTGGTCGCCGTCGGCAAACCGGGGCGGCGCGCCGGCGAACGGCCCGACCTCCTGATCCACTTGGAGGGCGTGGCCGCCGAGACCGTCGGGGTGCGCCGCTTCGGCTCCGCCTCCCTCGATCTCGCCTACGTCAGCGCCGGACGGTTCGACGGGTTCTGGCAGGCTGGCCTCGCCCCGTGGGACCTGGCGGCCGGAATTCTCCTCGTGCGCGAGGCGGGCGGCTATGTGACCGACCTCGAGGGCGGCGACGACGTCTTGGGCACGGGCGGCGTTCTCGCCGCGAACCCCACCCTGCATCCCCAGTTGCTGAGGCTGGTCCGCCGGGAAGAAAGGGCTGCGGGCGCCGCCGGCCGGCCATAGGCGAGCAGGCCCACCCTGGCCTCGCCGACCCCTCCCCGGCACGCCGGTCTCCGCCCAAACCGGTTGTTCTCAAGACGTACCTACGGTATGGTGCCGCAGCACTGGAAGCGACTGAACTCACGGGCCCGAACCCGAAGAGACCGAAGAGTTTTCGTGGCTGCTTGGATTAGGCGGCGCACGCGGGCGCCGACGCGTCCCTCATGCGCCCTTCTGGCGGCGACACTGGCCGTTGCCGCAGGTGGCTGGCCGTCCACGGGCGACGCGCAGGAGACGGTGATCATCGGTGGCAGCCGCCTGCCGGCCGTCGAAGTTAATTTGGACGTTCTCGATACCCTGGGTCAGCCGTCACCCTATGCCGATGTGCTGACCCGCGGCGACCCGAGGTGGCTGCTCGTGCCCGGGACGTCGCCTCCAAGCCTGGCGCCCATCAAGCTCATTCCGCCATCGGAGGAGGCGGCGCTCGGGGCACTGGCCCCTGCCTCCGGAACGGTCGTCGTACCGACGCCGCTCCCGGAGCCGGAGCCGACCGATACAGCCGTCCCCGCCCCGGCGGCGGCCACGCCCGAGCCGCCTCCGCCTGCGCCGACCCCGCTCCCGGAGCCCACCCGGGCCGCCAGCGCGACGCAGACCGCGGTGGCCGCGCTGCCGCCCTCGGTCGACTTCGACGTGAGCAAGCCAGGGCGTCTCCTTCGCATCGGGTTCGACGGCAGCGAGACGGAGGTCCCTGAGGCAGTCAAGCCCGAGCTCAAGGCCCTGGCGGCGAAGTTCGCGACCAGCGACGTTGCCCGCGCGCAGCTCAAGGCCTATGCAGGCGGGACGTCCGGAACCGTGAGCGCGGCCCGGCGTCTGTCGTTGTCGCGCGCGCTTTCGGTTCGTGCGTTCCTCCTTGACCAGGGTGTGCGGAGCACCCGCATCGATGTCCGTGCGCTCGGCAACAAGTCGGAAGGCGGGCCGCCCGACCGGGTCGACATCTTCCTGCTGCCCCGGTGACGGCGGCATGGCCTCAAGCACGCGGATAGAGGTCCCACAATGAGTCGCCCGCAGGTCTTTCTCTATCGCATGCTGGGCTTCCTGGTGATCGTGCTGCTGGTCGCGGCGGCTTTCTTCGCCACGCTCAGCCAGTTCTTCATGGCCAACGCCGTGATCAACGGCGTGATCCTGGGTGTCCTGGCGCTGGGGGTGATTTACATCTTCCGCCAAGTCGCCATGCTCTACCCCGAGGTCAAGTGGATCGAGACCTTCCGGCGGAGCCAACCGGGCCTGTCGGTGCAGCGGCCCCCGCGGCTGTTGGCGCCCATGGCGACCATGCTCGGCGAGCGAGCGGGCGGGCTGTCGCTGTCGGCGATCTCGATGCGCTCGCTTCTCGACGGGATCAGCGCGCGTCTCGACGAATCGCGCGACATTTCGCGCTATCTGATCGGGCTCCTCATCTTCCTCGGGCTGCTGGGAACCTTCTGGGGCCTCTTGCAGACGATCTACTCGGTGGGCGACGTGGTCGGGGGGCTCTCGGCTGGCGAGGGCAACGTGGCGGACATCTTCGGCAGCCTGAAAGAGGGGCTCACGGCACCTCTCGGCGGCATGGGCACGGCGTTCAGCTCGTCGCTCTTCGGACTCGCCGGCTCGCTCCTCCTCGGCTTCCTGGACCTCCAGGCGAGCCAGGCGCAGAACCGCTTCTACAACGAGCTGGAGGACTGGCTGTCGAGCCTCACCCGCCTGTCGAGCGGCCTTCCGACGATCGGCGAGGGTGACCCGTCGATCCCGGCCTATGTGAGCGCCCTCCTCGAGCAGACGGCCGACAGCCTCGAGAACCTGCAGCGGACCCTCGCCCGCGGCGAGGAGGGCCGCATGGCGGCGAATGCGAACCTCCAGCAGCTCACCGAGAAGCTCGCCACCCTCTCCGACCAGATGCGGACGGAGCAGCAGCTCATGATGAAGCTCGGGGAGAGCCAGATGAGCATGAAGCCGCTGCTCCAGAAGCTCAGCGAGATCTCCGGCCGGGACGAGGCCGGGATCGACGACGCGAGCCGCGCCCACATCCGCAACATCGACGTCTGCATGATGCGGCTTCTGGAGGAAACCGTCTCGGGGCGGACCCAGATGGTCGAGGAGCTCCGCAGCGAGATCAAGCTACTCGCCCGCACGATTGCCGCCGCCAACGAGACGAAGCGACACTAGCTCGACCGTCCCATGGCCCTCCCCTCTCGTCGTGCCGCGCGCACCAGCGACATCTGGGTCGGGTTCGTCGACGCCCTGGCCGCCCTCCTCATGGTCATCATCTTCCTGCTGGTGGCCTTCATGCTGGCGGATTTCTTCCTGAGATACACCCTGACGGGGCAAAACCAAGCCCTGGGACAGCTCCAGCGGCAGGTCAACGAGCTTGCGGAGCAGCTCTCTCTCGAGCGCGAGGCGAACGCCGATCTCCGCCTCAGCATGGCGCAGCTTTCGGCCGAGCTTCAGCGCTCAACGGAAGAGCGCGACGAGCTGAGCGCACAGCTCGCCAACCTCTTCGGGGAACGGGAGACGCTGACCCTGAGGCTCCAGACCCTGGAGGAAGAGATCGCAACGCTCACTGAGCGCGCCGAAGGGGCCGAGGCCGCGGCCGCCGACACCAAGACGCGGCTCGACCAGGCGCTGACCGAGATCGAGGTGGGCGAGGACACACTTAAGATAAGGCTCATTGAGATCGAGAGGCTCCGCCGCGACATCACGGCGCTCAAGCAGGTCCGCGCCGAGCTCGAGGCCCAGGTGAGCCAGATGGCGGCCTCGCTCGCCGAGAGTCAGGACAAGACGGCGAGGCTCGAAAAGGACTTCACCGCGCTGCGCGACAGCTCGGCCGAGCTCGAGACGCGCGTCGCGGAGGAGGAGGAGCGCACGGCGCTGGCCCAGACGCAGCTGGAGGAAAGGGAAATCCAGCTAGCCGAGGTCGTGAACCTCCTCGAGCAGAGCGACCGGGACCTCACAGAGGAGCGGAAGATTTCCAGCGAGGCGGAAAGACAGCTCGAACTCTTAAACCGGCAGATAGCCGCCCTGCGCCAACAGCTTGCGGCACTCAACGCCGCCCTCGAGGCGGCCGAGGCCAAGGACGAGGAGCAGAAGGTCATCATCGCGGACCTCGGCCAGCGCCTCAATATCGCCCTCGCCGGCAAGGTCGAAGAACTGGAGCGGTACCGCTCGGAGTTCTTCGGCCGCTTGCGCGAAGTCCTGGGCGACCGGCCGGACATCCGCGTGGTCGGCGACCGTTTCGTCTTCCAGTCGGAAGTGCTCTTCGCTTCGGGCTCTGCCGAGCTGGAGGAGCCCGGCATGATCCAGCTCGCGGCCCTTGCCGCAACGCTCTTGGAGATCGCGCAAGAGATCCCCGCCGACCTCCCCTGGACCCTGCGCGTCGACGGGCACACCGACCGTAGGCCGATCCAGACCTTCCAATTCCCCTCCAACTGGGAGCTGTCGACCGCCCGGGCGATCTCGGTCGTGCGTTTCCTGATCGACCACGGGGTCCCGCCCGAGCGGTTGGCCGCGACCGGGTTCGGCGCGTTCCAGCCCCTCGACGCTCGCGACGACGAGATCGCCTTCCGCCGCAACCGACGCATCGAGCTAAAGCTCACCCAGCGCTGACTTGGGCCCGTCCCGGAACGCGGGGTCAGGCGTGGGCGGCGCCGGGCAAGCCACCAGCCCTTCGCCAGTCAAGACATCGAGGGAAACGAGTTCCGCGCGTTTCGAGCCGTTGCCGATCGGCCGCGGCGCCGTTCCTATTCCGCCGACAGCCGCGATGACCCGGCCTCGGCGGCGCCCGGCTCGTCCTCGCCTCTCAAAGCGCGGTCGGTATCGAACTGGAGCGCGGCAAGGCGGGCATAAAGGCCGCCTTGGGCGATGAGCTCGCCGTGCGTGCCGGTGGCCACGGTCCGGCCCGCATCCATGACGACGATGCGGTCCGCCTTCAGCACGGTGGCGAGCCGGTGGGCGATGACGATCGTCGTCCGGCCCTTCATGAGCGTCTCGAGCGCCGCCTGCACCACGCGCTCGCTTTCAGCATCGAGCGCGCTCGTCGCCTCGTCGAGCAGAAGGATTGGCGCGTTTCGCAAGATCGCCCGCGCGATCGCGATCCGCTGGCGCTGGCCGCCGGAGAGACGCACCCCGCGCTCGCCCAGGAAGGTTGCGAACGCCTGCGGCAGGCGGTCGAGGAACTCACTCGCCGCGGCCGCCTCGGCGGCGGCGCGCACCTCGGCGTCGGACGCCCCGGGCCGGCCGTAGCGGATGTTGTCCCACGCGTCGGCCGCGAAGATAACCGGATCCTGCGGGACCACCGCGATCCGGGCGCGCACCGCCTCGGGCGCCGCCTCGCGGATGGCCGCCCCGTCCAGCCGCACGGTCCCGGTGTCAGGATCGTAGAAACGGAGGAGAAGCTGGAAGACGGTGCTCTTCCCAGCGCCCGACGGCCCCACGAGCGCGACCGTTTCACCCGGCTCGACCCTGAGCGTGAAGTCCCGCAGTGCGGGTCGATTCCGCCGCGCCGGGTAGCGGAACGTGACGCCATCCAGAGCCACCGCGCCGCGCGCCGGCTCGGGCAGGGCCTTCGGCCGAGCGGGGGCCGTGATGACCGGGCGCGTGGCCAGCAGCTCGACGAGGCGCTCGGTCGCGCCGGCGGCGCGCAGGAGGTCCCCGACGACCTCGCTGATCGCTCCGACCGACCCGGCTACGACCACGGCATAGAAGACGAAGGCCGAAAGCTCGCCCGCCGTGATCCGCCCGCCGAGCACGTCGTGGCCGCCGATCCACAGTACCACCCCAACCGCCCCGAAGACGGTCAGGATCACCAGCGCGGTGAGCAAGGCCCGCGCACGCACGCGGCGCACGGCGGTGGCGAAGGCCTCCTCCACCCGGCGCCCGAAACGGCGGCGCTCGAGGTCCTCGTGGGCGAAGGCCTGGACCGTGCGGACAGCGTTTATGGTTTCCTCGACATGGGCCCCCGCGTCGGCCACGCGATCCTGGCTTAAGCGGGACAGCCTGCGCACCCGGCGCCCGACCACGACGATGGGGAGGATGACGAGCGGCACAATCACGAAGACGAGCGCCGTGAGCCGCGGGCTCGTGATCGCCAGCATTACCGTCCCGCCGACGAGGAGAAGAAGGTTCCTGAGCGCCGTCGACGCGCTGGAGCCGATGACGGCCTGTAGGAGAGTGGTGTCGGTCGTGAGCCGCGAGAGGACCTCGCCGGTCTTGGTGATCTCGAAAAAGCTGGGGCTTAGCCCGATGATGTGATCGTACACGGCACGCCGGATGTCGGCGACAAGGCGCTCGCCGATCCAGGAGACGAGAAAGAACCGCCCATAGCTCGCCAGCGCGAGCAGCGCGATGACCGCGAAGAGCGCCACCAAGGCCTGATCCAACAGCGCCGCCTCGCCCTTGGCGAACCCTTCGTCGACGAGGCGGCGCAGCCCCACGCCGATCGCCAGTACCGTCCCCGCCGCCACCGTCAGCGCCGCCACGGCGCCAGCCACCTGAAGCCGGTAAGGCCTGAGGAACCTTACGACGTGGCGGAGGTGGCGGAGGTCGCGGCTCGCCGGCCGCTCGCTTGGACCCGCGCCGCCCTCCGCAAGGCCGGCGCCGAGCTCACCTCTCGCCCGGCCTTGGAACGCGCCGCTAGCCAAGGTCGAACTCGGCGCCGGCCGCGGCCTCGAGCTCCCGCGCCAGCAGATCGATGAGAGCTTCGCCTCCCGGTTTGCAGACCCAGCGTCCCGCGGCCGGCCCGCAGGGGAAGTGGCTAGCGCCACTCACCGGCGACGCCATCCACATCTCCCGGTTGGGCGCGTCCTTGCCGTTCACGTAATTTTGCCGCCAAGCCAGCTCGATGGTGAGAACGCCCCTTTCAAGGCCGACCTCAAGGTCCGTGTCCGCCCTCTCCAACCGGCCCGGGAGCCGGTGGTGCAGTGCGTCGACGGCCGATTCGAACCCACCTTCGTCCATACTTACCGGCACCCGCCTGCCAGACGGTCGGCGCAGCGTCGTTTTCCCTATACCAAGCGCGCATGAGACCAACAAGCCCGCGCGAGGGCATTGCCCTCGCTTGCCGCCTTGGCTATAAGGCCGGCGGCCGCGCAAGGAGATACGCTATCATGAAGAAGGGGATCCATCCCGATTACCACGAGATCACCGTCGTCATGACCGACGGGGAGACCTTCAAGACCCGCTCCACGTGGGGCAAGCCCGGGGACACTTTGACCCTCGAGATCGACCCCAAGTCCCACCCGGCCTGGACCGGCGGGGCGCAGCGCATCGTCGATAGCGGCGGCCAGGTCGCGCGCTTCCAGCGCCGGTTCAAGGGCTTCGGCCTCAAGTAGCCTGAGGCCGGCAACCGCGCCGCCGGCGCGGCCAAGCCCGGGCAACTGGACCGGGTCGGTCGCGCGCGCGTGGCCCTCTACTGGGGGGTCAGACCGGACCCCCGACCCATGCGAGACGTGTCCGCCGTCCTCGACCGCGCCCGCGACACGCGAACGTTGGACAGCCCGGACGTCGTTTGACACCATGGCCCCGCCATGCGACCGCTCAAAGAATTTCCGGCCGAGGCGCGGCGGCGCGTCGCGGTCGTCCTCACCGACATCGACGACACCCTCACCCATGAGGGACGGGTTCCCGCCACGGCTTATGGGGCGCTCGAGCGGCTGCGCGAAGCGGGGGTGAAGGTGATTCCGGTCACCGGACGCCCGGCCGGCTGGTGCGACCACATCGCGCGGATGTGGCCCGTCGACGGGGTCGTCGGCGAAAACGGGGCGTTCTACTTCCACTACCATGGGGAGCGGCGGCGGATGGTGCGCCGCTACTGGCTCAACGAGGCGGAGCGCGGCGCCGGCCGTCGGCGGCTGGAGAGGCTCAAGGCGCGGATTCTGGCCGCCGTCCCGGAGGCGGCAGTCGCAGCCGACCAGCCTTACCGCGAGGCCGACCTCGCGATCGACTTCGCCGAGGACGTAGGACCGCTCTCAGAGGTCGACGTCGACCGCGTCGTTGCGCTCTTCGAGTCCGCCGGGGCCTGCGCCAAGGTGAGCTCGATCCATGTGAACGGCTGGTTCGGCGACTTCGACAAGCTCGCGATGACGAAGGTGATGCTGAAGGAGATCTTCCGCCTGGACTTAGACCGGCGGCGGAAGGCCTGCGTGTTCGTCGGGGATTCGCCGAACGACGTGCCGATGTTCGCGTACTTCCCGCACGCGACCGGGGTCGCGAACATCGCCCGCTTCGCCGGGCGCCTGGCGGCTGAGCCACGCTGGGTGACGGAGCGACCGGGCGGGCATGGCTTCGCCGAACTGGCAGAGGCGCTTCTCGCGGTACGCTGACGCCGGCCGGACGGCAGCATAGGAAGGAGCGGCGCGCCCCGATCACGGCGGCATTCAGGCCGCGCGCCGAAACCTTCGGAAGCCCTGCCCAGACCGTGGGCGGCAACATGGGCGAGGCGAGCCGCCAGGGGCTGGCGGACCTTTCCCAAGGCGGCGCCGCCACCCGTCCACGGGCCGAGCCATCGCTGAAGTCCAGCGTCGTTCATTGGCGGCGGAGGTCCTGCAGAACAGGCCCGAAAGGCCGCGGCCGGCGGCATCGCGGGCGACGCCCACCGCATTGATGCCGCCGCCGATGACCATGAGGTCGTAAGTACGCTCCGGGCGCGCCGCCCCGTTGTTGCGGACGACCCTTGAGCCCCCTATAGTTCCGCCGACGGCTCCCCTCACGAGGATGAAAAGGGAACACGGTCAGACCTTTTGCCGGGGTCAAAGCCAGGGCTGTCACCGCAACTGTAGGCGGTGAGGTCTTGCAGGCCGCGCCATTGGGCAAACAGGGAAGGCCAGCGCAAGGACCTTGAACCGCGAGCCAGGAGACCTGCTGTCACGCGTCACTCACCGCCGGACGGGGCATTCTGGCGGGATGGGACTCCTCCCGTGTGGTGACACGCCCTTCCGGGGCGGGCCCGCGCAGAAACGAGGACAAGAGAAGTGAATGAGATGAAGACCGTCGCCCGAGTCAGCTTACCCGCCGCGCTCGCCGCGGCTTTCCTCTGGATCCCGTGCGCCCACGCCCTCGATGACGTGGCCCGGTACGTGTTCGTGCCCAACCGTGCCTCCGCCGACGTGGCCGTGATCGACAGCCTGACGGACCGGGTCGTCGCGCACCTCGACGTCGGCAACGTCCCCCACCAGGTGGTCGTCTCGGAGTCGCTGAACAGGCTCGTCGCCACCAATACCGGCGACGACACCATCTCGATCGTGGACCTCGAGACTCTCGCATCGGTGGCGACCCTCCGCCTCGACAGCGAGCCGGAGCACATGCAGCTCCACCCCGACGGCCGACTCGTTGCCGTCGGGAATATCGGGGGTGGCACGGTCTCCCTGGTCGCGCTCGATGAGGCGCGAGAGGTCGCCCGCATCCGCGGATTGTTCGAGCCGCACAACCTGACCTTCAGTCGCGACGGCTCGCGGCTCTACGTGGCGAACCTGGGCGCCAACCACGTGAGCGTCATCGACGTGGCCGAGGCGCGGATCATAGACGAGGTTCCGGTGGCCGGGCCCGCGGCCGTCGGCGCGCTCGGGGCCGCGCCCCAGGCGTACCAGGGCATCATCAACGTGACGCCGACGCCGGACGGCCGCCTGGGCTTCGCCGCCCACGGGGAGGCCGGCGTCCTCGCGGTGATCGACCTCACCACGGGCCAGGGGCTCGGGCGGATCGCCCTCGGACCGATGCCGTGGCGCGCCTATGCCACGGCGCAAGGCCGCCACATGCTGGTGCCGAACAACGGCGACGCGACGATCTCCGTGATCTCGACCTCCTCGCTCGAGGTCGTGGCGACGCTCCCGGGTGCGAAGGACATGACCGGCGTCAACAGCGACCCCGGCGGCACGGTCGCGTTCGTCATCAGCCGGGGCGAGGACAAGGCGGTCGTGCTCGACCTCGAGGCCATGGCGAAGGTCGGCGAGATCCCGCTTCCCGGCTCGCCGGAGACCGGGGTCACGACACCCGACGGCCGCAAGCTCTATGTTGCCCTCAGCGGCTCGGACCGGGTGGCCGTGATCGACGTCAAGACTCAGCAGCTTCTCGGCATGATCGACGGTGTGGGCGAGGAACCCTGGGGCGCGACGATGGTCGGCGCCCGCAATTATTGCCACTAGCCTCGCCGCGGCTGCCGTCCTGGCGCTCATGGGCAGGGCGGAAGCCCAGCCGGATGCGCTGGCACGGCTCTACGAGGCGGTGACCGCCCGCGCGCCCGCCGTAGCGCGGGTGCGGCCGCTTGCCGTCGTGCGCGCCTCCTGCGGCTCCGACCTCGTCTGTGCGGCGACGGCGCTCGCGGGCGTGTTCGACGGGCGCGCCGCGCTCGAGCGCGTTCCCCACCCCGACACCGACACGATCCGCGGCGTCACCTGGCGCCGCTCCCTGGGGGCGCTTCGCCGGCTCGAGGACGGCCGCTGGCTCATCCCGCTTGAGCGCTTCGAGCGTCAGGCGGAGCAGGAGGTCAAGGACGCGCTCACGGCCGTCGCCGGGGTTGACGGCGCCTCGGTGGTCCTCGACCTCCGCTCGAACAGGGGCGGCCCGTTCGCCCGCATGCTCAGGGTCGCCGGCGTGTTTACCGGACCCGTGAATGCGGCGCTTTACCTCGTGCGCGACGGCGAGCGCACCTCCCAGGCGATTCCCTCGGCCGGCAGGGCCGGGGGTGTCAAGCGGCTCACCGTCCTCGTCGGCCCTGAGACCGCGTCGAGCGCCGAGATGCTGGCCGCGCTCTTGAGGCGCTACGCTGACGCCGAGGTCGTGGGCGAAAGGACCGCGGGCAAGGACTACTTGCACGACGTCTTGCCGGTCGACCACGACTGGCGCCTCTTGGTCCCCGCCGCCCGGGTCGAGATCCCGGGGGAGCGGCTTGGACGCGGCCTCGTCCCCGACCGCCCCTTGAGGGCCCCCTGGTCGGCACCCCGGGCGCCGCCGCGCCCGCGCCGGCGGGGACGCCCGGGCGTTCTCCGCGTCAGGGCGCGACGCGTCCATGGGTTCCGTCCTTAGCCGCGTTAGGCCCTCCCGAGTCGGCGCGGGGGACTTGCCGGCGCCCGCCGCGCGCCGCATTCTAGAGGTTGAGGTGGCCTCCACCGGAGGCCACGACGACATGGAGCGGGCGGCCGCGCGAGACCACGCGGCCGGGCCTCGCTCCGAGGCAACGGGCCAATGACGGTCGAGAGCGGCACCCTTCAGTTCGTCGTCCGGAGCGTCGCCGCCCGCGGTGAGGCCCCGGCGCTGATCGCGGTGGGCGAAGAGGCGACCCTGACCTGGTCGTACGACCAGCTCTGGGACCAGGCAGCCCGCCTCGCAGGGGGCTTGAAGGAGCTCGGGGTGGAGCCCGGGGAACCGGTCGCCCTCTTCGCCCCCAACCGGCCCGAGTGGGTGCTGGCGCGCCTCGCTCTCCTTGCGGTGGGGGCGCTCGCCGTGCCGGTCGACGACCTCCTGGCTGGCTCTCACCTCACCCACGTTCTGGCGGACAGTGGGTGCCGCCGCATTTTCACGACCCGCGCCCAGCTCGCCACACTCCAGGGAACGGATGGAGCGGAGCGCCTTGAGCCCATCCTTCTCGACGACGGCGGGCCGGGGCCGGAGGGGGCGCGGCACTGGCGCAGCCTTCTCCGGGAGGCACCCGAGAGCCTCCCCGAGCCCGGACCCGAAGAGCCGGCGGCGCTCTTCTACACCTCGGGCACCACCGGGGCGCCCAAGGGCGTGCCGCTCACCCACCGCAACATCATGAGCAACCTCGAGACTCTGCTCGCCGGCCGCTTCATCGCGCCTGCCGAGCGGGTTCTGTTGCCCCTGCCGCTCCACCACTCCTACCCCTTCCTCGCCGGCATGCTGCTACCGCTCGCCGCCGGCGCGACGATCGTGCTCCCGGCGGACGTGACTGGGCCCGAGATCGTGCGGGCGCTCCGGGAGGGGCAGGTGCGGGCCGTGGTCGGGGTGCCGCGGCTCTACGAGGCGATGCTCGCCGGCGTCGAGGCGAAGCTCAAGGCGCGCGGGCGGCCTGCCCTGGTCCTGTTCCGCGCCCTCCTCACCTTCTCCATGGCGCTCCGACGCTACGCCCGGCTCAGAGCCGGACGGCTACTGTTCCACCGGCTCCATGAGGAGCTGGGCCCGGAGCTTAAGCTCCTCGCCTGCGGCGGTGCCAGGCTCGAGCCCGAGGTCGAGCGGGCGTTGGAGGGACTCGGCTTCGAGATCTTGAACGGTTACGGACTCGTCGAGACCGCCTCCATCTCCACCTTCAACCCGCGCGGGCGCACGCGGGTAGGCTCGGTGGGGCTCCCCGCCCCCGGCGGCGAGGTGCGCGTCGCCGCCGCCCGCGAAGGCCAGCCCGGCGAGGTCTGGCTCCGCGGTCCCAACGTCTTTAAGGGCTACCGGAACGACCCGGCGGCAAACCGGGCCGCGTTCACCGAGGACGGCTGGTTTCGCACCGGGGATCTCGGACGGCTGGACGCCGACGGCTACCTTTACGTCACCGGGCGCGCGAACGAGATGATCGTGCTCCCGGGCGGCAAGAACCTGGCGCCCGAGGACGTGGAGGCCGTCTACGCGGAGAGCCCGTACATCCGCGAGGTAGCGGTGCTGAAAAAGGACGGTGCGCTGATGGCGCTCGTGGTCCCGGAGCTCGAGGCGATCCGAGACGCCGGAACAGGTCGCATCGACGACCTGATCCGGGTGACGCTGGCCGAGCTTTCACGGCGGCTTCGGCCCTACCAGCGGGTGTCGGGCTACGCCTTGACGCGCGAGACCCTGCCCAGGACGCGCCTCGGCAAGTACCAACGCCACGAGCTCTTGGGCGTCTACGAGCGTGCCGCTAAGGGTGAGGGGCGGCCGCCGGAGGCACCTCTGACCGAATTGGACCGGGCCCTCTTCAAGTCGCCGCGCGCGCGCCGGGTGTGGGCGTGGGTTGAGACGAGATTCCCCAACAAGAGGCTCACCCTCGATGTGAGCCCGCAGCTCGACTTGGGTGTCGACTCGCTCGCCTGGGTAAGCTTAAGCCTCGAGATGGAGGAGCGGACGGGCGTCAAGCTCAGCGAGGAAGCGCTGGCGAGCGTGATGACGCTGCGCGACCTCCTCCGGGCCGCGGAGGCGGCGGGCGAGGGCGAAGCGGCGCCGGCCGGCGCGCCGGTCGAGAGGGACTGGCTCGCGCCGCCGGGGCCGGGGCTCAGGGCGTTCGGCTTCGCCCTCTACCTGTTGAACCGGGCGCTGATCCGTGGTCTCTTCGGCCTCAAGGTGGAGGGGCTGGACCGGCTGCCCGAGCCGGATGGCCCGCTGCTCCTCGCCTCAAACCACACAAGCGACCTCGACACCTTCGCCGTCGCCGCGGCGCTCCCCTGGCGGCAAACGCGGCGCATACACTGGGGCGGCGACGCCCAACGGATGTTCTCCGGCCGGTCGCGGCGGCTCGTCGCCCGGGCGGCGCGCGTCTTCCCGGTCGACGACCGCACACCTGGCGCGAGCCTCGCCGTGGGGGTGGAGGTGCTGCGGCGGGGTAAGCTCCTGGTCTGGTTCCCCGAGGAGTGGCGCTCGCCCGACGGAAGGCTCCAGCCATTCCTCCCCGGGGTGGGGCGGCTCGTGAAGGAGACGGGCGCGGTGGCGGTGCCGGCGGTGATCCGCGGCACGTTCGAGGCCCTGCCCAGGGGCCGGCGCCTCCCCCGGCTCAGGCCCTTGCGTATCATCTTCGGTGCGCCGCTCGAGCCCCAGGCGCTCGAGGCCTCAGGCCGGGGCCAGAGTGCCGAGGCCAAGATCGCCCATGCCCTGCAGGCCGCCGTCGCCAGCCTCGCCGGCGAGGGCGGCGGGGGTGGCCTTCGCGATTTCGACTAGACCATATGGAGCGATGGAGCGGCCGGCTCCGTTTGTTGATTTCCATTCGGTGGGCCGCCATAATCCGTCGGTGCCGAAGAACCGCGCTTGTGCCCAGCCCGTCTTACTTCGGAAGGTTTGGACGATGGTCTTCGAAGCCGGTTGGGCCCGTTCCCGGCCCGTCGGACGCCGTGCGGGCAATCGACTGCACCGCTCCGTCCGCCGCCTTCGGCGCCCGGTCGCCACGGCGGCTTCGGCTGCCGCCCAAGGAGTTTGAGCAGAGGCGATGGCCTTCGCTCGTCAGTTCGCCCGGCCGCGCCGCGTCCGGTCCCGCCCCGTCGCCCTGAGGCGCCGATACAGCCGCTTCGTCGCCATGATGAAGCTGGTGTTGCCGCTGAGCGCCGCCGTGTTCGTGGCCCTTGTGGTGGCTTGGCCGTACATGACCGAGCGCGACGAGGGCCTCGGGATCTCCTTCGCCGACATCAAGGAGAGCGAGAGCGGCACGCTCTCCATGACCAACGCCCGGTACCTTGGCACGGATGGCAAGAACCAGCCGTTCACGGTCACCGCCGAGACCGCCACGCAAGAACCGTCGGACCCGGAGCGGATCGTTCTCAAAGGGCTTCAGGCCGACATCTTGCTAGCCAACGGAGACTGGCTCGCGCTCACTGCCGACTCCGGGGTCTTCAACCACGAGACGAAGGCCCTTCAGCTCAACGGCGCGGTGAGCTTCTACGCCGACCAAGGCTATGAGCTGCACACCGCGAGCGCGCGGATCGACTTCAACGCGGGGCTGGCCGAAGGTCAGGTTCCCATAGAGGGCCAGGGGCCTCTGGGTCTACTCACCGCCGCGGGCTTCCGCGCGGTCGACAAGGGGGAAAGGATATACTTCACCGGCCGTGTGAAACTAATTCTTTACCCCGCGGCGGGAGGCTAACGACGGTGCGAAGGCATATGCCAGCCCGGACCTGGCTCGGTTGCGTGCGCGCCCTTGTCCTGTTTTCGGCGGTCGTCCTCTGGCTCGCGCTCGGCGGCATCGCCTCGCGCGCCCAGCTCGATCTCAAGGAGCGACACGACACCACGCTTCCCATCGAGATCGCCGCGGACAGCCTGGAGGTCCAGCAGGACCAGCGGATCGCGATCTTCCGCGGCAACGTCGACGCCGTGCAGGGCGATTTGCATCTCAAGGCCGACAGGCTCACCGTCCACTACAGCGAGGGCGAGGACGGCAGCACGACGATTTCGCGCATCGAGGCGCAGGGAAACGTGTTGCTCTTGTCGCCCGCCGACACGGCCCAAGGCGAGAAAGGTGTCTACAACGTCAAGACCAGTACGATAAACTTGCTCGGCTCGGTCGTGTTGACCCGGGGTCAGAATGTCATCCGCGGCGAGCGGCTTGAGGTTAACCTCGTGACGGGGTTGACCCGGGTCGAAGGAGATTACGCCTCAGGCAGTTCGGGCCAGCGGGTGAAGGGCCTGTTCGTGCCGCGGCGATCGGAGTCTGAGAACTAGCGGGGAGAGTGAACGACATGGTCGGGCCTGTATCTGCGGGTTCGTTTGGGCGTCAAGGCGGGCTAGACCAGGCGCAGCCCGTTTTCACCGGCCCCAACCGTGACGGGGCCGGCGAGAATAAGGGCGCATCACCCCGGCTGGTCGCCGACAACGCGGGTCTGGCCGCTCACAGCCTCTCCAAGCGCTACCGTAAGCACCTGGTCCTGCGCGGGGTCAGCATCTCGGTGCAGCGGGGGGAGGTGGTCGGCCTTCTCGGCCCCAACGGGGCCGGGAAGACCACCTGCTTCTATCTGATCACCGGCTTACTCGCGCCCGACTACGGCACCATTTGGCTCCATGGGCACGACATCACGGGCCTTCCGATGTACCGCCGAGCGCGGCTCGGCGTGGGGTATCTCCCCCAGCAGGCCTCGATTTTCCGGGGGATGTCGGTGGAGAACAACATCCGCGCCGTCCTCGAGGTGGTGGAGTCCATCCGGGAGAAGCGCGAAGCGATGCTGGACGAGTTGCTCGCCGAGTTCTCGATCACGCACCTCAGGCGTACGCCCGCGCTTGCCCTTTCCGGCGGCGAGCGGCGCCGCGTCGAGATCGCCCGCGCGCTCGCCTCCCAGCCCAGCTTCATGTTGCTGGACGAGCCTCTCTCCGGGATCGACCCGATCGCGCTGAGCGAAATCCGTGACCTCGTGGTCCACCTCAAGGACCATGGGTTGGGCGTTCTCATCACCGACCACAACGTGCGCGAAACGCTCGACATCATCGATCGCGCGTACATCCTTCACGACGGCATGGTCCTGATGGAAGGGGCACCGCCGGAGATCGTCGCGCACGAGGATGTACGGCGGTTCTACCTGGGCGAGAGCTTCAGCCTATAGACGTGCCCCGCGGCCCGTCCCTCACCCAACGTCTCCACCTGCGCCAGACGCAGGCGCTGGTGCTGACACCGCAGCTGCAGCAGGCCATCAAGCTGCTGCAGTTGTCCAACCTGGAACTTGCCGACTACGTGGCGCAGGAGCTCGAGCGCAACCCCCTGCTCGAGGATGACGAGGGCGAGCTCCACCAGCCGACGCTGGACGGCGACGGTGAGGCGGCGGAGACCGCTGCAGGACCAGGGTTGGAGCGGGACAGCACCGCGATCACCACGGACGCCGGGTTGCCGGCCGAAGACGAGGCCCCGCTCGATACGGACTACGAAAACCTCTGGTCCTCGGACGCTGCCGGGGCCGACTCGGCGGCCGCCACGGCGCCGTTCGGATCCTGGCGGAGCGGAAGCCGGCAGGCCGACTTCGACCGCGAGCCGGCGAGCCTCGAGCAGACACTGAGCCAGCCCAAGACCCTGCGCGAGCACCTGCTCGACCAACTCAACATGGACCTCCTGGACCCGGCCGAACGGATCATTGGGGTCCACCTCATCGACATGATCGACGAGGCGGGCTACCTCACCGCCGATCTCGCCTCGGCCGCGGAGCTCCTGGGCTGCGGCCTCGACCGGCTCGAGGCGACCCTGGCCAAGCTCCAGGGCTTCGACCCGGCCGGGGTCTTCGCGCGCAGCCTCAAGGAATGCCTGGCCCTTGAGCTCAAGGATCGGAACCGCCTGGACCCGCTCATGGAACGCCTGCTTGACAACCTCGACCTCGTCGCGCGGCGCGACATGGCGGGTCTCATGAAGCGGTGCGGGGTCGACGCGGAGGACCTCGGCCAAATGGTGGCCGAGATCCGGTGTTTGAGCCCCAAGCCCGGCCTCGCGTTCGACCGCGAGGTCGTGCAGCCGATCGTGCCGGACGTCTTTGTCCGCCAGCGTCCCGACGGGGGCTGGCTCATCGAGCTCAACACGGAAACCCTGCCGCGCGTGCTGGTGAACGAGCGTTACTACATCGAGGTGGTCGGGGCGGCGAAGACGACGGAAGAGCGGGACTACGTTACCGAGCAATACAGCTCCGCCAACTGGCTGGTGAAGTCGCTTCACCAGAGGGGCAACACGGTCCTCCGGGTCGCCGGCGAGCTCGTACGCCGGCAGGACGCCTTCCTCATCCACGGCGTCCAGCATCTGCGCCCCCTGGTTCTCCGCGACGTCGCCGAGCCGCTGTCCATGCACGAAAGCACGGTGAGCCGCACCATCACGAACAAGTACATGGCGACGCCACGGGGCATCTATGAGATGAAGTACTTCTTCACCTCGGCCGTCGGCAGCACGACCGGTGGCGAGGTGCACTCGGCCGAGGCCGTGCGCCATCGGATCAAAGAGCTCATTGAGAACGAGAGCGCGGACGACGTGCTGTCCGACGACCATATCGTGGACATCCTGGGACAGGATGGGGTCGACATCGCCCGGCGCACGGTGGCGAAGTATCGCGGTACGCTCAAGATCCCCTCATCGGCGCAGCGCCGGCGTCTCAAGAAGGTGCTGTGCTGAGGGATGGAGCCGATGGTCGCAAGCGGGGTTGACAGGTGGTCTGGCCGTCTTTCGGTCATCATGTTATGGTCGAGCGCTTCCATTCGGGCCGCCCCGTCGCCACATAGGGCAGCGATGGGCGGCAGCACCACGAAACACCAACCATCCGGGGTCGCACGTCAACGACCATGCTTGTGACCGTCACCGGCAAACACATCGACATTGGCGAAGACCTGCAGCGCCGCATAGAGGCACGGCTCACCCGTGGCGTCAGCAAGTACTTTGACGGCGCCATCGAGGCCCACGTGGCCTTCTCTCACGAGGGGCCGGGCTACCGGATCCGTATCTCGGTCCGCGTGGGCAAGGGAATTTTTATGGAGAGTCACGCCGATGGCACCGACATCTACCAGAGTTTCAGCGCTGCGGCGGGACACATGGAGAAGCAGCTGCGCCGCCACAAGCGCCGCCTACGCGACCACCACAAGGGTAGCGAGGCGGCCGGCCTGGGCGGCGGCGTTTGAGGCGTGAGGAAGGGTCATGGAGATAGCCGATCTCGTCTTGCCCAAGGGCGTCATCCCCGACCTCAGGGCGACCAGCAAGAAACAAGCCCTCCAGGAGCTGGCCCGTCGGGCCGCGGCCCTCACCGGGCTGCACCAGCGGGTGATCTTCGACTCCCTCCTCGAAAGGGAACGGCTCGGCACGACCGGCGTCGGACACGGGATCGGGATCCCCCACGCCAAGCTCAAGGAGCTCGACCGGCTTTACGGCCTTTTCGCGCGACTGCAGACCCCGGTGGACTTCGACGCGATTGACGACCAGCCGGTGGACCTCCTTTTCCTGTTGCTCGCACCCGAATCAGCCGGCGCCGACCACTTGAAGGCGCTGGCGCGGATCTCGCGCCTGCTCCGGGACACGTCCCTGTGCGAGAAACTCCGCCGCTCGGAGACCGGCGAGGCAATCCACGCGCTGATCAGCGAGTCGGAGGCGTCGAAGGCGGCCTGAAGCGCACCGTCTCCTGCGCAAGGATTGGCGGCCTGGACTCCCGGGCCTTGGCGAGCGCCGCCGGCGATTGACTCAGCCCGTCCCGCTCTCCACGCTTGCCGCCCTATGGCGCTCATCCGCGGTACCTGCATCGAACTCGACGGCACCGGTGTGCTGCTCCGCGGCCCTCCGGGGAGCGGCAAGTCCGACCTTGCCCTCCGGCTCATCGACGGAGGCGGCCGCCTGGTCGCGGACGACCAGCTCGTCGTCGAAGAGGCCCAGGGGACGCTCAGCGCCTCGGCTCCGGAAGCGATCGCCGGCCTCCTCGAGGTTCGCGGGCTGGGCGTCGTGCGGATGCCCACCGTCGCCAGCGCGCAACTTGGACTGGTCGTGGAGCTGGTTCCGCCGGAGGCCGTCGAGCGCCTTCCACAGCCGGCCACCTGCACGCTCCTGGGCGTGAGCCTCCCGCTCGTGCGCCTTGACGCCTTGACCGCTTCGGCCTGCGCCAAGGTGCGGCTTGCCGCGCGCGCGGTGCACCAGGATATAATGGCATCGTCATGAACGCGCGGCCCGGTTGTTCCCCCGAGGCGGCTGCGGCGCACACCGGACCGGCGGCCGACCGGCCTCGTTTGGTCCTGATCACCGGCATGTCGGGAGCCGGCAAGACCACCGCCCTCAAGGCGCTGGAGGATATCGGCTACGAGGCCGTCGATAACTTGCCCCTGTCTCTGCTCGAGCAGGTGCTCCGTCCGGTCGGGACGAATCGGCGCCCCCTCGCCGTCGACGTCGACATCCGCACCCGTGACTTCAGCCCCGAAGCCTTCGCCGAGATCGTCGAGCCGGTGCTCGCCCGCGGGGACTACGATGCAAAGCTCCTGTTCATCGACTGTGACGACGAGGTGCTCCGTTGCCGCTACACGGAAACCCGGCGTCGCCACCCCTTGGCGAGCGACCGACCGGTCATCGATGGCATCCAGCACGAGCGACGCCTGGTGGCCGGGCTCGGCAAGAGGGCGGACCTCGTGATCGACACCACGCACCTGGCTGCGGCAGACCTGAGGCGGCTCGTCGCCGGCAACTTCGCCCTCGACGACAGGCCGTCGCTCAGCGTCTTCGTCACGTCCTTCTCCTATCGGCTGGGGCTACCGCGCGAGGCGGATCTTGTCTTCGACGCCCGCTTCCTCGCCAACCCCCATTACGACGAACGCCTCCGGCCTCTCACCGGACGCCATCGCGAGGTGGGCGCTTACATCGAGGCAGACCCCGGTTTCCAGCCTTTCTTCGACGGCCTCGTCACGATGCTTCTGCCCCTGTTGCCCCGCTTCGAAACGGAGGGCAAGAGCTACCTCACCATCGCCATCGGATGCACGGGCGGCCGCCATCGCTCGGTCTTCGTCGCCGAACGGCTGGCCGCCGTCTTGAAAGAGCACAGGGAGCGGGTGAGGGTTCACCACCGGGACATGTTCGAGGAGGCACCGAGACCGGCGAGGGAGGCGATCGAGCGATGATCGGAATGGTTCTCGTGACCCACGGCCGGCTGGCCGAGGAGTTCATCGCGGCGACCGCGCACGTCGTGGGCGAGCAGACGAACGTCCGCGCCATCTGCATCGGACCCGACGACGACATGGAGCAGCGGCGCCAGGACATCCTCCAGGCAATCGCCGAAGTGGACGAGGGCCAGGGAGTGATTCTCCTCACCGACATGTTCGGCGGGACCCCTTCGAACCTCGCCATCTCCATCATGGAGAAGGCCAACGTGGAGGTGATCGCCGGCATGAACCTGCCCATGTTGATCAAGCTGGCCAGCATCCGGCAGACCGAGAGCCTGGCCGAGGCAATCGCCAGCGCCCAGGAGTCGGGCCGCAAGTACATCAACGTGGCGAGCTGGCTTCTCAAGAAGGAGAAGTCATGAGCGCGCCCCGAGTCGAGGCGCGCCACACCCCGGTGGTCCGGCGCAAGGTGACCATCGAGAACGACCTTGGTCTCCACGCCCGGGCCGCGGCAAGGTTCGTCGAGACGGCGGGTGGGTTCGACGCCGAGATCAGCGTCGCCAAGAGCGGCGTCGTCGTGTCGGGGCTGTCCATCATGGGGCTCATGATGCTGGCCGCGGTGCCGGGGACCGAAATCGAGCTCCTGGCCACGGGCTCGGACGCGGAAGCGGCCGTGGAGGCCCTGGCCAGGCTCATCGCCACCCGGTTCGATGAAGGCTGAACCCACAGCCCCGCCGCCCGAGGCGGCGCCCACCGACCGCAAGGCCCAGGCCGAAGCCAGCTTCACCGGGCTCGGCGTTGCGCCGGGAATCGCGATCGGGCCTGCCCACGTCGTCGAAAGCGGCGCCGTCGACGTGCCGGTCTATGAGATCCCGCCTGAGGGGGTCAGCGCCGAGCGCGAGCGCTTCGGGGCGGCCGTGGCGCTCGCCCAGCGGCAGATCGGCCGGTTGCGCGCGAAGGTGCGGAACCTGCGCGGTAGCGCCGCCGAGGAGCTGGGCTACCTCTTGGACGCTCACGCCCAGATGCTCAAGGGCTCGCGCCTCGTCCGCGGTGTCGAGCGGCGCATCGCCGACCGGCGGATCAACGCCGAAGCGGCCGTGCACGAGGAGCTCGCCGAGATCACCCGTGCCTTTGCGGGGATGACCGACGCCTACCTCGCCGCCCGCGTGCAGGACGTTCGGGACGTGGGCGCGCGGCTGGTCCGCAGCCTCACCAACACGCCATACAAGGCCTTCACCGGGCTGCCTAAAGGCACGCTCGTCGTGGCCGAGGAGCTGACGCCCGCGGACATTGCCCTCATGGATCCTCAGCGCGTCGGCGGCTTCGCGACCGCTCTCGGGGGTGCGGAAGGGCACACGGCGATCATGGCCCGCTCCCTCGGCCTGCCCGCGGTGGTAGGCGTCCCCGGGCTCGTCAACAAGGTCCGCTCCGGCGACCCCATCGTGATCGACGGACAGGCCGGCCGCGTGGTCGTGCATCCTGGAGCCGAGACCCTGACCCGTTACGAGCTCAGGCAGCAAGAGCTCCGGCGCCAGGAGCGTCAGCTGGCGCGGCTCAAGAGCCTGCCGGCCGTCACCCGCGACGGGGTGAACATCGCGCTGCAGGCGAATGTCGAGCTGCCGAGTGAGGTCGAGATGGCCCTAGGCGCGGGAGCGGAGGGGATCGGGCTCGTGCGGACCGAGTTCGTCTACATGAACCGCGACGACCTGCCCGGCGAGGACGAGCAGTATCGGAAGCTCAGAGACATCGTCGAGGGGATGCACGGGCGGCCGGTGACGCTCCGCACGCTCGACGTCGGCAGTGATAAGTTGGCCTACTCGCTCGACAGCCACATCATCGACAGCGTCAATCCGGCGCTCGGGCTCAGGGCGATCCGGCTATCGCTCAAGATGCGACCGCTGCTTGAGACGCAGCTCGCTGCGATGCTCAGGGCGGGGGCCCACGGGCCGATCAGAATCCTCCTTCCCATGATCGGCACCGCCTCGGAGGTGCGGAAGGTCCGCGAGGCCCTTACCAAGGTGGTGCGTCGCCTGCGCCGACGCCGTGTGCCCATCGCCGAGCCCCTCCCGCCCGTGGGCGCCATGATCGAGATCCCAGGCGCGGCACTGGCGGCGGACAGCCTGGCCCGGGTGTGCGACTTCTTGTCGATCGGCACCAACGACCTCACCATGTACACCCTCGCCATCGACCGCGGCGACGAGCAGGTCGCGCACCTTTACGACCCACTCCACCCCGCCGTGCTGCGCCTCATCCAGTTCACCGCCGAGGCCGCGTTCCGGGCCGAAATTCCGGTGAACGTATGCGGCGAGATGGCGGGCGACCCGCGCTATACCGCCCTTCTCCTGGGCCTCGGGCTGCGCGAGCTATCGATGGCCGCCACGAACCTTCCGCGCGTCAAGCAGCGGCTTCGAGGCCTGAGCCTCGACGAGGCGACGAAACGGGTACGGACGATCATGGAGCAGTCCGACAGTGGGGTCATCGCCGTCCTTCTGGACGACTTCAACGCCCTTCTCTAATCGCCTAACCCGGCGTCCCGGGCCGTCGCCGGGGTGGCCGCAGTATCGCGGGCCTTCGCTTCCCAGCGGTCTTCCCTTGTGGCGGTGGCTGCGTTTATAAGCAGCGGGCAACCTCGCTCGCGCAGCAGGAGACCACCGCCCATGACCGAGACCACGGACTACAAGGTCGCCGACATCTCTCTCAAGGATTGGGGTCGGCGGGAGATCGCGATCGCCGAGAGCGAGATGCCCGGGCTCATGGCCCTTCGCCACGAGTACGGCGATTCGAAGCCGCTCGCCGGCGCGCGCATCGCCGGTTGCCTGCACATGACGATCCAGACCGCCGTCCTCATCGAGACCCTGCTCCACCTGGGCGCCACGGTGCGCTGGAGCTCGTGCAACATCTTCTCGACCCAGGACCACGCGGCGGCGGCGATCGCGGCGAGCGGGGTTCCGGTGTTCGCCTGGAAGGGCGAGACCGAGGAGGAGTACGAGTGGTGCATCGAGC
>JBHICW010000005.1:0-28157 GCA_046759785.1 Alphaproteobacteria bacterium | reverse complement strand
CGAAAGCCGGGCTTGCACGGTAACCGCGTGATGTCAAATATAAAATCTGAACCTCGTGGCTCCCTTCATGGAATATCGGGGCTAAGGGCGTGGCTCAGGGGTCGGCCCGGTCGATGAGGTGCACGAACGAGCCCATGACGCGCCCCTCGACCGAGCCGGCCGAGCCGAGCGCCGCGCCCGCCGCGTCATGGCGGTGGAACAGGGGCAGGACGCCTTCGCGGACGACGCTCGCATAGTGGAACTCGTGGCCGCGAAAGGCGCCGCCCCGGTGCCCGAGGGGCCCGGTGACGCTGAGCTTGAGCCGCCGGTAGCCCAGGTGCAGGCGGCGCTCGGCGAAGGAGGTCTCCAGCGGCAAGAGCCCGGCCATCGGATGGCGCGTCCCGTCCTCGTCCGTGAGCCCCTCGCCCAGGACCATGTAGCCGCCGCACTCGCCGTAGACCGCCGCTCCCCGCCTGGCCGCGGTGCGCAAGCCCTCCACGAACCGGCGGTTGGCCGCGAGGCGGCCCGCGTGGAGCTCGGGATAGCCGCCCGGGAGGTAGACGGCGTCCGCCCCCCGCTCGGGCGCCTCGTCCGCGAGCGGAGAGAAGAAGGAGAGGTCCGTACCGGCCACGCGCCAGCCCTCGGCCGTGGCGGGATAGCAGAAGGCGAAGGCCTGATCACGGGCGATCGCGATCCGGCTTCCAAGCGGCGGTAAGGGTGCTGCGGGCCTCGGGCCTGGGCCGAGCACCGACGGTCGGGCGAGGCCGGCCACGGCGTCGAGGTCGATGGAGCCGGCCATGACTTCGGCCGCGCCATCGAGGAACTGCTCAAGCTCCTCGTGCTCCGCCGCCTGCACCAGCCCCAGGTGGCGCTCCGGCAGATTGAGCCGCGCGTCGCGGGGCACGAAGCCGAGCACGCGCACGCCTTCGAGCGGCGCTGAGGCCCGGCGCAACGTCTGCGCGTGGGAAGGACCGCCCACCCGGTTGAACACGACCCCGGCGAGGGTGACGTCGGGGCGGTGGGTCGCGAAGCCCCTCACCACGGCACCCGCCGAGGCTGCCTGGCGGGCGACGTCGACGACGAGCACGACCGGCCACCCGGTGAGCGCGGCAAGGTCGGCGGTCGAGCCGCTCCCCTCCGGTGTGCCGTCGAACAGGCCCATCACCCCCTCACCGAGGACGAGCTCGGCGTCGTCGGCGAGGCGGGCGGCGAGGGCGCGCAGGGTTTGGGGCCGCATCCCCCAGGCGTCCAGGTTCAAGCAGTCGCGCCCGGTGGCGGCGGCGTGGAAGGCAGGGTCGATATAGTCGGGCCCGACCTTGAACGAGGCGACCCTGAGGCCGCGCCGGCGGAGCGCCCGCAAGACCCCGGCGGCGACGACGGTCTTGCCGCTGCCGGAGGCGGGGGCCGCGATTATTAATCCGGGCGTCATCGTACTGCCTCCCTTAGGGCAGAAGACCCCTCATCGCCGACACTCGGT
Organism: Alphaproteobacteria bacterium; assembly: GCA_046759785.1. Lineage (GTDB taxonomy): Bacteria > Pseudomonadota > Alphaproteobacteria > JBHICW01 > JBHICW01 > JBHICW01. The sequence goes on along the minus strand of JBHICW010000005.1, from coordinate 26,701 downwards.
CCTTCTCTTTACGCGCCAACCGACGTCGTGGGACGCGGAACTTGAACCGTTAGTTGCACATTTCGGCGAGGGGCAAAAGCACTGGTCAGCCCCTCGGGCTCGGTTGCATGTAGCCTCGCCCGCTCGCGACATTCAACCAGCGTGGTCGCCTCCGATGTTTTGAGACAGCGAACCGGTCCGCCAAGCGGGGCGGGCCAGGCCATGACTCGTTGGCGCTGCCCGCGGCGGCCTATCCCCGTCATCGAAGGAGGTCCTTGCTTTCGAGGATCTTGAAGGACCCGGCGCGGGTGATGGGGCAGTCCCGTAGCTCGCGGCATTGGGCGGCGGTCGGACGAAGCTGCCGCGCCACGTCATCGTGAGGCTGCTCCTTGGAGCCTCGCGAAATTGCGAACTGTGCAACGTGCACGTTTCTGTACCGAACGACCGCGAGCCCGTGTCGACGACCTTGTCTGATCTGGGCTTTCAGTTTCCCGGCGATCTTGCGCGGGTCACTCTGCGTGAGCACCGGAGGGCTTCGTGGCGATGAACTCTCTAAGGACCGCGAGCTGGCGCTTTGGTTCAGGGCCTAGCCGGGCTGGCGATTCAGCCGAGAGGGTGTCAAAGACGTCGAGGAGGACCCCTTTGAGAGTGCGCAGGGCGTCTTCTTCCGTGTCGCCCGATGCGTAGATGTTGGCGTCGAAGAAACCCGCTACGAACCCGTCCGGGCGCGGCTCGATAACCGCCATGATGGCCTTTCGAACTTCGTAGGGCTCGGGAGCGAACGTTGTGATCGGCACCATCAATCCGCGGCCTGAGAGCTTTTCCTGGTTATGCCAAATCCACTCTCTCAGGATCCAGGAGGCTACTTCGGATTTGTTCTTTCCGTGAAGGCCGGCAGGGATCATCTGTTGCAGGACTCGATCGGTCGTCGGGTCTAGGGAAACTTGGAGACGGACCGTCGGAACCCAGTTACGCCTTACCACAGGTCCTCGCTTCTGTACCTAATTGCACCCATCTTAGAGTGTAGTTAGGTACAGAATGGCTGTCAACGCGTCCTCGACGGTCGGCGCGGGAAGGCCGGACTTTGCGCCCAACTAACCTGCCTTCTTCTTTGTGCGCGTGCCAAGCGGGTCGGGGACGAGTCGCCTGCCGTCGAGCGCGCCCAGCCAGTCGAGGGCGGCCCTAAGGCGCACGACCTCCCCGACCACCACCACGGCCGGCGGGTCGACGCGCGCCGCCTCGGCGTCCACGGCGCAAGAGGAGAGCGTGGTCTCGAGGACCTTCTGCTCGGGCGTCGTCGCCTTGCTGATGACGGCGACCGGCATCCCCGGGTCCCGGCCCGCCGCCACGAGCCGGGCCGCGATGGAACGCAAGTGCTTGAGCGCCATGTAGAGGACGAGCACCGGGGCGCCCCGGGAGAGCGCCTCCCAGTCGAGCGCCTCCGGCACCGTGCCGCCCGCCACGTGCCCGGTGACGAAGGTGACGGCGGCGTTGACGTCGCGGTGGGTGGCCGGAATGCCGGCGTAGGCGGGGCCGCCGACACCCGCCGTGATCCCGGGCACGATCCGGAAGGGCACGCCGGCCTCGACAAGCGCCAGCGCCTCTTCGCCGCCGCGGCCGAAGACGAACGGATCCCCGCCCTTGAGCCTAAGGACCCTAAGGCCGCGGCGCGCGAGCCGGATCAGCCGGTCGGAAATGTCGGGCTGGCTCGGCGAAGGCTTCCCGCCCCGCTTGCCGGCGAACTCGCGGGCGGCTCCCGGGCGGGCGATTGCCAGGACCTCTTTGCTCACCAGCGCATCGTAGACGACCACGTCGGCCCGCCCGAGCGCGTAGAGCGCCAGTACGGAGAGGAGGCCGGGGTCGCCGGGCCCGGCGCCGACCAGCCATACCCATCCGGGCTCGAAGGGCGGCAGCTTGAGGGGCAGGTCGTCCATGGCCGGAGACTACACCGCGGCCCACGGGCCCGCCTAGCCGTCGACGCCGGGCAACACCATCACCCGCTTGCCGGCCGAGGCCGCGCTCGTCGCGGCCAGGCGCGTCATCTGAGCCACCCTTGGCGGTCGATCAGCTCGTCCGTCAGGCGCTTGACGGCGGGCATGTCTGTCCCTTTGTCCCGCCACTCAAGGCGCCGTGACGCCAACTCGTCAACACGGTTCCCCCATTCGGGCCCGAGAAGCTGCTCGATGTACTGGCGCAGGCGCCGCGCCAGCCCGGGACAGCGGCCATTCGTCGACACCGTCATCACCAGGTCCCCGCGCCGGATGACCGACGGCACGTGGAAGTCGCACCAAGCCTTGCGGTCCTCGACGTTGACGAGGATCCCCAGCGCCCGCGCCGTCTTGGCGACACGCGCGGCCGCCCCGTCCTCGATCCCGGCGATGAGAAGCAGGCGCACGCCCTCGAGATCCCGCGCTTTCGGGAGCAGGCGGCGGAGACGCGCGCCGGCCGCGCGGGACAGCGAGGCGCTCGGCCGGTCCGCGAACACGACCACGTCGCCGGCACCGGCCGCGTCAAGCCCGGCCAGGCGTCGGGCGGCGCTGCCGCCGTTGCCGACGACAGCTATGCGGACGCGGGTTACGTCAGCGACGATCGGAAACATCGTCCCCCTCCCGCGTCATGCCGTCGCTCATGGTGTGTCTTGCTTCGGGCCGGTGCCTTGAGCCGAAGCCGAGGCCGGTGCGCCCGCGACCGACGGGGCGCATCACACGGCCTCCTTCCAAGCGCCGGCTCGAGCGTCGTCGACCACCTGGCGCAACAGCCGCGGGCCGAGCCGGTGGCAAAGGTCGCCGAAGGCCTCGCCTGGCAGCCGTTCACAGGCAAACAGGGCGAAAAGCGGTTCAAGCGTCGCCACGAGGTCTTTGAGCGCGACCTTGTCCAACAGGCGGTGGCTCAGGCGCGTGCCCTCGAAGTCGCCGCCGACGTAAAGCGCGTAGTGCCCCGGCATACGGCCGACGATCCCGATGTCCCCGGTATACGGCCTGGCGCAACCGTTGGGGCAGCCGACGATCCTGACACTGATGCGCTCGCGCTCAAGGTCATAGCGGCGAAGCGCCTCTTCAATCTCAGCGATGAGCGGAAGCTTCACGCGCTCGGCCTCGGTCAAGGCGAGACCGCAGGTGGGAAGCGCCGGGCAGGCGAGGGCGTTGAGGCGCACTGGCGAGAGGTCCTCGGCGAGCAACACCCCGTGCCCTTTGAGCGCGGCTTCCACCTCGGCCTGGTGCTCCTGCGCCACGTTGCTCAGGATGATGTCCTGCTCCGGGGTGAGCACCGGGTCGAGGCGATGGCGGCCTATCACCTCGCGAAGCGCAGTCCGTAACCGCTCGCCCTTTCGGTCGACGATCCGGCCGCTCGAGACGGGGACGCCCAGGTACCACTTGCCGTCGCCCTGGGGGTGCCAGCCCCTATGGTCGGGGACCCGAAGCGGCGGCATGGGCCGGGGCGGCGCCAGAGGACCGCCGAAGTACCGCTCGAGCGTCGCCTTGGTCCACGCAGCCCCATTCTCCTCGACCACGTACTTGAGGCGGGCGCGCTTGCGGTCGCTCCGGTCGCCGTAATCGCGCTGGAGCTTGACGATGGCCTCGGTGACCGGGACGAGGTCGTCGGGCTCGGCGAACGCGATCGGCGTCGCGAGGCGGGGAAAGGTGTTCGGCTTGTTGTGGGTCATTCCCATGCCTCCGCCGAGAGCAAAGTTGTAGCCCTCGAGCTCGTCGCCGTCGAACAGGGCGATGATCGCGACGTCGTGGGTCAACACGTCGATCGAGTTGTCGTCGGGGACAGTGAGCCCGATCTTGAACTTCCGCGGCAGGTAGACCTTGCCGTAAATGGGCTCCGCCTCTTCCTTCTCGTCCCGATCAAGCTTGACCCGTTCGCCGTTCAACCAGATTTCGTGGTAGGCGCGGGTGCGCGGCAGGAGGGCCTTGGTCAGCCGCCTGGCGTCCTCCTCAAGCCGCTGGTGCACGGGGTCGCGGATCGGCGCCGGCGAGGTGGTGATGTTGCGGACGACGTCACCGCAGGCGCCCAAGGTCGTCAGCAGCGTCGCGTTGATCGCGGCGATCGTCGCTTTGAGGTGTTTCTTGATCACGCCGTGGAGCTGGAAATCCTGCCGCGTCGTGATCCGTAAGGTCCCGTTGGCGTAAAGCCCGGCGAGGTCGTCCACGGCGAGGTACTGGTCCGCGGTCAGGCGGCCTCCCGGGATCTTCAGCCGGACCATGAACCGGTATTCTTTGTCCAGCCCCTTTTGCTTGCGGGCCGTCGCCGTGTCGCGGTCGTACTGCTGGTAGGTGCCGTGGAACTTGAGGAGCTGGTAGTCCGCTTCGCCGAAGAGGCTCGCGTCTTGCGCCAGCTGCTCTGCGATGGTGCCGTGGAGATAACGGCTCTCCTGCTTGATGACCTCGACCTTGGAGGGTTTACGAACCTCGGTCATCTCGGCCCTCCCCTATTTCGTTCTTTTAGGAGCGCCGAGCGGGTCTTTGCGGGGGGTTGGCGGCCTTTCTCGAAAAAAAAGCCGCCGCAGCTAAACTGGGCGGTGAAACCGTCTCTTTAGCTGCACTTTTAAAGCGCCCGCAAGCTGACCATCAAATCGGCGCTTGTTGCGACTCGATAGTACTGGGCTCAGAATGTCAAGCGCTTTCAGCGACGGGGGATCACGCGTTCTTGAACGTCGGGCCCGGCGCCGACCAGCCATACCCATCCGGGCTCGAAGGGCGTCAGCTTGAAGGGCAGGTCGTCCATGGCCGGAGACGACACCGCGGCCCACGGGCCCGCCTAGCCAACCCGCGACGCCGGGAGATAAACTCCCGCCATGGCTCGCCGGCCGGCCGGAAAGTTGCGCAAGGGCTGGAGCACCGGGGCGTGCGCCGCCGCCGCCACCCGGGCCGCCTACGCCGCCCTCCTGACGGGCCGGTTCCCCGACCCGGTCACCATCACGCTACCGCGCGGCCAGCGGCCCAGCTTTCCCCTCGCGCGCGCCGAGCTCGGCCCGGACTTTGCCGTCGCTGCCATCGTCAAGGACGCCGGCGACGACCCCGACGTCACGCACGGCGCCCTTGTCGTGGCTCGGGTGGAGCGGGGCTCGCCAGAGAGCGGGGTGAACGTGCGGGCGGGCGAGGGGGTGGGGACCGTCACCCGCCCGGGGCTGCCGGTCAAGGTGGGAGAGCCGGCGATCAATCCGGTGCCCCGAAGGATGATGCGGGAGGCGGTCGCCGAGATGGCCGCCGAGCACGGGGACCCTGGCGACGTCACGATCACGGTCTCGATCCCCGGCGGCGAGGAGCTCGCGAAGCGCACCTGGAACCCGCGGCTCGGCATCATGGGCGGTCTCTCCATCCTGGGCACGACCGGGGTGGTGATTCCCTACTCCTGTTCCTCCTGGATCGCCTCGATCCATCAGGGAATCGACGTGGCACGCGCCTTGGGGATCACGCACGTGGCAGGCGCCACCGGGTCCACCTCCGAGGCGGCCGTGCGCCGGCTCCATGGCCTGGAGGAGGCGGCTCTCCTCGACATGGGCGACTTCGTGGGCGGGATGCTCAAATACCTCCGCGACCATCCGGTGCCGCGGCTCACGATCGCCGGCGGGTTCGGCAAGATGTCCAAGCTCGCGGTTGGTCATCTCGACCTTCATTCGAGCCGCAGCCAGGTCGATTTCGCCGCGCTCGCCGGCATGCTTGAGGAGCTCGGCGCCGGTCCTGGCCTTGTTAAGCGGGCGCGCGCCGCGCACGGGGCCGGCGAGGTGCTCGTGCTCGCGAAGGACGCGGACCTCGCTCTCGGCGACGTTGTCGCTGGGCGTGCCCGCGACGTGGCGCTCGCCACGCTTGCCGGCGGGATCGATGTGGACGTCGCCGTCTTCGACCGCGCCGGCAAGCTGGTCGGCCATGCCGTCCGCTAAGCGCCGGCTCTTGATCCTCGGCGGCACCGGCGAGGCCGCGACGCTCGCGAACGAGGCCACGGCGGCGTTCTCAGACCGGCTCGAGGTCGTCACCTCGCTCGCCGGCCGCACGCGCCGGCCGGCCGCGCTCAGGGGCAAGGTCGTGACGGGCGGCTTCGGCGGGGCCGACGGGCTTACGCGCTTTCTCCGTCGCGAGACGATCGACCTTGTCGTCGACGCGACGCACCCGTTCGCCGCCACCATCTCCGCCCACGCCCTTAAGGCGTGCGCGGCCGCCGGCGTTCCCCGCCTCATCCTGGTGCGCCAGCCCTGGCGGCGCACCCCCGCCGACCGCTGGATCGAGGTCGAGGACGCGGCCGAGGCGGCGGTGGCCGTGGCCGACCTCGCCCGGCGCACCTTCCTCACCGTCGGCCACCGTGACCTCGACGCATTCTCAGAGCTCGAGGGGGTCTGGTTTCTGGTCCGCCTGATCGAGCCGCCGGACGGCCCCTTGCCGCTCGAGCGCTACGAGCTCGTGGTGGGGCGCGGCCCCTTTGCCGTGAAGTCGGAGAAGCGCCTGATGGTGGAGCATCGGATCGAGGCCCTCGTCACCAAGGCGAGCGGCGGCCACGCGACGGAGGCGAAGGTCGTGGCCGCGCGTGAGGCGGGCCTTCCCGTCGTCATGATCCACCGGCCCGAGGCGCCGCCCGGCGAGAAGGTCACCTCGCCCGCGGCGGCCCTCGCCTGGATCGGGACCCGGCTCGAAACCGTCTAACGCTTCGCTGCAGAAGAAGGCGGTGGATCGACCCCCTCATCCCGGCCCTCCCCCGAGCCGGGGAAGAGGGAGGGTGAGGGGGCGTGAACTGGGCGCTGAGACCGTTTCGGGATCGAAGGCTCGTTTGCGCGAGCAAAGACTAGCGCCGCGGTCTTAGGCGGTGGTGGTGCCGAGGGTCGTAGAGGCGGCTGTCGGTGAAGTCCTTTGCGTCCAGCACCCGGCCCACAAGCAAGAGCGCCGTGTGGGTGATCCCGGACGCCTTGACCTTGTCGCGGATGTCGTCGAGACGCCCGCGGACGATCTGCTGCTCGGGCCAACCGACCTTGTGCGCGACCGCCGCCGGGCAGTCGGCTCCATAGAAGGGCAGCAAGCTTCTCACCACCGGGGCCAGGTTGTTGATCGACAGGTGGATCGCCAGCGTCGCCCGCGAGGCCGCCAAGGTGGCGAGGTCCTCGCCCTCTGGCATCGGCGAGGACCTCACCGCGGTTCGGGTCAGCACCACGGTCTGGCTCACCTCGGGCAAGGTGAGCTCCTGCTTCATCGCCGCGGCCGCGGCCGCGTAGGCCGGGACGCCGGGGGTCACGTCGTAGGCGATCCCGAGCGCGTCGAGCCGGCGCATCTGCTCCCCGATCGCGCCATAGAGCGACGGGTCGCCCGAGTGCACCCGGGCGACGTCCTGGCCGATTGCATGCGCCCGGGCCATCTCGTCAACCACCTCGTCGAGCGTCAAGGGGGCGGTGTCGACGACGCGAGCCCCCGGCGGTGCCGCGTCCACCACCGCCCTCGGCACGAGCGAGCCGGCGTAGAGCACGACGGGACACCGGCGGACGAGTTCGAGTCCCCGCACCGTGATGAGGTCCGGGGCGCCGGGCCCGGCGCCGATGAAATGCACCGTCATCCTCGCTCCCCCCGTCTGCGCGCGTCGCCGCGCGGGGTGTAGACCCACGCCGCGCCGCCCCGCCGGAAGGTTCGCGTCTGGCTGTTGCCCACGATGACGAGGCTCAGCATGTCGGCGTCGTCGGGTCCCAAGTCGTCGAGGGTGAGCGTCGTGACGCGCTCGCCGGCGCGCCCGAGGTTGCGCGCCACGACCACCGGGGTCCTCGCCGGCCTGTGGCGCAAGAGGATCGCCTTGGCTCGGGCGAAAGGGATGTGCCGCCGGCGGGAAGCGGGGTTGTAGAGGACGACGACGAAGTCCCCCTCGGCGGCGGCGGTGAGGCGGCGCTCGATGACCTCCCAGGGGGTGAGAAGGTCGGAAAGTGACACCGCGCAGAAGTCGTTGCCGAGCGGCGCGCCTGCCCGGGCGGCGGCGGCCTGGAGGGCCGACATCCCCGGCACGACCGTGACGGCGACGCGGCGCCAGGCCGGCCGATCCTCCCGCTCCAGAAGCTCGAAGACCGGCGCCGCCATGGCGTAGATCCCGGCGTCGCCGGACGAGACGAGGGCCACGGTCCGCCCCTCCGCGGCCAGGTCCAGGGCCTTCTCGACCCGGGCTTCCTCCTCGCCGAGGCTGAAGCGGTGGCACCGTTTGCCGGCCGCGAGGGGGCCGATGAGGTCGAAGTAGGGGCCGTAGCCCACGAGGTCCTCCGCCGCGGCGAGCGCGCTGCTCGCCTCGGGGCTCCGCCAGGCCGCCGCGCCCGGCCCCAGGCCCACCACGCTAAGGCTCCCCTTCCCGCGCCCGACCGCACCCGCGTCGATGACCTCGGGGGCCTGAGCCACCGCGCACGTGGCCCTTGTCGACCTCACCTTCGGCGCGATGAGCTTGCCGTCCGGCCCGGCCGCCGCGAGCGCCGCGCCTTCGGCGACGCCGTGACAGCCGGTGGCCCGGAAGACCGCCTCGGAGGGATGGGCGAGGCGGGGCGTCTCGGCCTCGAGGGTCTGCGCGTCGAAGACCCGGAAGGGAACGCCGAGGTGGGCGGCGACGGCCTCGACGGCGGGCTCGCCAGCCTTGATGTCGAGCGAGGCGACGCAGGCGACGGCCTCGGGCGCCAGCTCGTGTCGGGAGAGCGCCCGGTGCGCCAGCTCGACGACCTCCTCCGGGTCGGCGCCGCGCTCGCAGCCGACGCCTAAGGCGAGGACGGCCGGGTGGAGGACTAGTTCCCCCGCCCCTCCCTCGAACGCGCGGTGGGTGAGCCGGACAGCGACCGGCGCACCGTCGGCGAACCGGGCGCCGCCCTGGGTGAGCCACCGCGCATCCCCGGCCTCGACGGCGAGGGTCACCGGCTCAGCGGCCAAGAGCGCGGCCGTGACCGCCTTCGCGGCCTCGGGGTTCTTGACCGTCCATCCGGGGGGCGGGTCGTCGAGGGCGAAGCCGAGCTTGAGGTCCCCGGCCGTTGTGATGGCCGCCGCACAACCCAGCACTTCTGCGGCCGCCCGCGCGAGGGCGTTGGCGCCCCGGTGTCCGCCGAGGAGGGGTACGGTTGCGCTGCCGTCCTCGGCGACGGCCACCACCGGCCCTTCCTCCTCCTTGCGCTCGACCAACGGGGCGACGGCGCGGATGAGGACGCCGGCGGCGCACACCCCGACGATGGGTACCCGCGCCGCGAACAGCGCCATCAGGTGCTCTCTCGCCGACTCGAAGCGCAGCTCGGCCTCGGGGACCCGACGGGCGAGCCCATGGACCCGCGCCTCCGGGAGCGCGGCGGCGAGCCGCTCCGCCACCTCGAAGCCCGCGGGCCCCAGGACCACGACCGCCGCGCCCGCGGGAAGGTTCGGGCGCCGATTCACCGCCAGGCCTCCCCGCGCCGGTGGACGAGGACCATGGAGAAGTAGGGCGCCGCATCGGCGTCAAGCCGCGCCAGCCGGCAAGTCCTTTGCCCCGCCATGGTGGCGTGCTCGACGTAGCGGGCCCGGTCCATGAGCCCGAGCGCGTCAACGACCCGCCGGACCTTCCCAAGGTGCCGGCCCACCTTGATGATGGCCGCGGCCTCGACCTCGCGGAGCCGGTCGCGGAGGCGCTCTTCGGGCAGCGGCGCCGGCAGCACGACGAGGGTGTCGTTGCGGGCGGCGAGGGGCGCGCCGAGGGCCGCGGGACAGGCGACCAGAGAGCTGACGCCGGGGACCACCTCCACCCCGAAGCGGCCGGCGAGGCGCGCGAAGAGGTACATGAACGAGCCGTAGAAAAAGGGGTCGCCCTCGCACAGCGCGGCGACGTCGCGCCCCGCCTCGAGGTGGCCGGCGATCGTCGCCGCCGCGCGGTCGTAGACCTCCTCCGAGGGAAAGCGTCCGGCCTCCAGCGGCATGCGGATGGCGATCTCCACCTTGCCCTCCGCGATATGGGGGGCGGCGATGGCGCGGGCGAGGCTCGGGCCGTCCTCCGGTGCCGGGTAGGCGACGACCGGGGAGGCCCGGAGGAGCTTGAGGGCCTTCAGGGTGATCAGCTCGGGGTCCCCGGGCCCCACGCCCAAGCCCCACAGGGTGCCGGGTGATCGATAGCTATCGGCCATCAGCAATCAGCCGTCACCAGACGATAAGAGGCGAGCGATCAACGCTCGGCGCATGACTTTACCTCGGAGCTTTCAGCGACTGTGTGAACGCGTAGAGCATCCGCTTAACCTCGCTAACATCTTTGGCGAGCGACTCGTGCCGTTCGTCAGTCGTAAAGCCGAGATCGCGCGTCAGCAGCAGAACATACTCGAGCTCGCTGGCCGAGCCGGCTGCGATGTGCAAGAAACGCGCGAGTTCGGCTTCACTGTCGCGCCCGCAACCCTCGGCAATGTTCGACGGAATCGAAGCGGCGGCGCGCCGCGCCTGGCTTGTCAGGCCAAATCGTTCCTCCGTCGGGAAATTGTTCGTCGCTTGATAGACCGCCAGGGTAAGTCGGTGCGCCTTCTGCCAGACTTTGATGTCCCTGAAATTCCTCATTTACTCCGACGCGAATTTCCCGCTTCTCGTTACTGTATGCCGAGAGCTGACGGCTGATACCTCATGGCTTCGCCGCCGCGAGCTGGGAGACGGGGCTCATGGCCCGCCAGCCGGTGAAGGAACCCATAGGCTCCGTCCGCGCGACGCTGAGGCGCGTGAGCGTGCCCTCGACCCTGGTTTGCCAGGCGAGGAGCGTCCGTTCCCCCTCGAGCGTCACCGCATTCGCTACCAGACGGCCGCCCGGCCGAAGGGCGGACCAACACGTCTCCAGCATCCCGGGCTCGGCGAGCCCGCCGCCTATGAACACCGCGTCCGGGGTCGGAAGCCCCTCGAGGGCCTTGGGCGCCGTTCCGGTCACGATCTCGAGCTCGGGCACGCCCAGGGCGCCGGCGTTATGGGCGATCATGGCGGTGCGCGCTTGCTCCCGCTCGACCGCGACCGCCTTGGTCCCCCGAGCGGCCCTGAGCCACTCGATCGCGACGGCCCCACTCCCCGCGCCCACGTCCCAGAGCAGAGCTCCCGGCAGGGGCGCGAGGGCGGCGAGTGTCACCGCCCGGACCTCCCGCTTCGTGAGCTGGCCGTCGTTCTGGAACGCCTCGTCCGGGAGGCCGGGGGTGCGGGGGAGTACGCTCGCGCCCGGCGCCGCGCGGCATTCGACGGCGATCGTGTTGAAGTCGGGCAGGCGCTCGGTGGGCCAGGCCTCCGCCGTGCCCTCGGCGCGGCGCTCGGCCTCTGCCCCCATATGGGCGTAGACGATGATTGGGCTTGAGCCGTAGCCGGCCTCGCGGAGGAGCGCGGCGACCTTGGCCGGGCTCTCCCCGTCGTGGGCCAGGATCAAGAGCCGCGCAGCGGGCGCGAGGTAGCGGCGGACGAGGTCCAGGGAGCGGCCGTGGAGCGTCAAGGCCTCCACCTCCATCAGCGGCCAGCCCAGGCGGGCGCAGGCGAGGCTGAACGCCGAGGGGGCCGGCAGGATGGTCATCTCCTCGATGGGGAACCGCCGGACCAGGCTCACCCCGATCCCGTAGCACATGGGGTCCCCGGTCGCGAGCACGCACACGCGCCGCCCGCGCCGGGCGGCGATCGCGTCCAGGGTGGCGGAGAGCGGCCGCGCCCAGGTAAGCCTCTCGACCCCGCGGCCAGAGGGGACGAGCGCGAGGTGACGGCGGCCCCCGACCAGCACCTCGGCTCCCTCCACCAGGGTCCTCGCCGCGGGCTTGAGCCCCTCAAGGCCGTCCTCCATGAGCCCGACGATCGCGAGCCAGGGAGTCATGCCCCTTGGGCCAACGCGTTCACCGCGGCCGCCGCCAGGGCGCTGCCGCCGCGACGACCGCGAAGCGTCAGGTACGGCACGTCGTACTCGGACTCGATCAATGCCTCCTTCGCCTCCGCCGCGCCGACGACGCCGGCCGGAGTCGCGATGACGAGGGCCGGGCGCGGCGCCCCTTCGTCGAGGAGCTCGAGAAGACGGAACAGGGCGGTCGGGGCGGCCCCGATGGCGACGAGTGCGCCCTCGAGGTCGGGACGCCAGAGCTCCACCGCCGCGGCCGAGCGCGTGGTGCCGAGCCGCTCCGCCAGCGCCGGCACGGTGCGCTCGTTGATGAGGCAGAGGAGGGCGTTCGAGGCGGGGAGCAGGCTGCGGCTGATCCCGTGCGCCACCATCTCGGAGTCGGTGAGAATAGTCGCCCCCGCCCTGAGGGCGGACTGACCGGCCTTGGCGGCGTCCGGCGAGAAGGCGACGTCGTCCACGATGTCGGGCATGCCGCAGGCGTGCACCATCCTGACGACGGTGTCCACGAGGTCCTCAGGCACCAGGCTCAGGTCGGTCTCGCGGCGGATGATGGCGAAGGACTCGCGGCAGATCGCGGCCGGGTCGCGGAGGTAGCCCCTGGGCATGGCGCCTCCCTCACCCCGTCCCATCCCCATCGGCACCTTGAGACCCGTGCGGATGGCGGCGCCCGCGCGGGTGGTGGTGATGGTGGTGGTCCGCGTCGGTGCCGATGCCCTCCACGTGGTAGTGGTGGCCGACCTGCGGGACGCCCACCTCGTGCTCGTAGCCGATCACCTGCTCCCGGTACTTGCACAGCCGGCAGTTCATCCTGTTGTCGCCTTCGAGGATCTCCTGGACCCGGTCGGCGAAGGCCTCCACCACGAGGGGGTGGTCGTTCAGATACCCGGCCTTGACGAACTCCAGTCGCGGGTGGCAGCGCCCCGCCTCGTCGGCGTGCCGGTAGATGCGCTTCACGAGGACGCCGGTGAACAGGAAGTAAGGGAAGACGATGATCCGCCGGAAGCCGAGGCGCGCCACCCGTCCCAGGGCGGCGTCTGTGAGCGGGTATGTGACGCCGCTGTAGCAGGCCTCGGCCCAGCCGAAGCCCATCCCTTCCCACAGCATTCGCGCGACCTTGGCGATGTTGGAGTTGGCGTCGGGGTCGGAGGTGCCGCGCCCCGCCACGACGAGGCAGGTTTCGTCGCGCGCCACGCGGCCCGGGGCGGCGGCCTCCGCGGCTTCGATCCGGTCCCGCGCCGCCCTCAAGAGCTTGAGGTCGACGGCGAGGTCGCGGCCGTAGTCCACGCGTAGTCCGGGGTGCCCGGCGGCGAAGGTGTTCAGCACCGAGGGCACGTCATTCTTCACGTGCCCGGCCGCGAACAACATGCCCGGCAAGGCCAGGATCCGCGTCACGCCCTCGCGGCGGAGGGAGTCCAGCCCCTCGCGGATGACGGGACGGGCGAACTCGAGAAAGGCGCTTTTGACCGGGTACTCGGGCAGCCGCCGCGCGAGCGTCCGGGTAAGCCCTTTGAACTCATCGATCCCCTCCGCGTCGCGGCTACCGTGGCCGCATAGCAGGACGCCCGTCTTCACGCTTCACCCTCCTCCCTCGCGCTGGCCAGGCGCCGTGGCGGTGCCGGCCCTGAGGCCCGGCGATTGACGGCGCTCGCGCCCGGCCTCATCCTCAATCGATGGTGGACGAATGGCTCACCGCCTTGGCCGTATCGCCCGCGCGGCCGTTCCTTCTCCTCGCCGCGCTCGCGCTCGACGCGCTCGTCGGGGACCCGCCGGGCCTCTACCGCGTCGTGCCCCATCCGGTCGTCGTCGCGGGCCGTGCCATCGGCGCGCTCGAGAGGCGGCTCAACCAGCCCCATTTGAGCGAGGTGACCCTTCTCATGCGCGGCGCCCTCGTCGTCGTCGCGGCCGTCGGCCTGGGGGCGGTGGTCGGTTGGGGCGTCGTGCTGGTGGCCCGGGCGCTGCCCTACGGCTGGCTCTTGGAACTCGTCTTCGTGGCTGCGCTCCTCGCCCAGCGCGGCCTCTATCGCCACGTGCGGGCGGTGGCCCGGGCGCTGGACGAGGACGGTCTCGCCGCCGGCCGGCGCGAGGTCGGCCACATCGTCGGGCGGGATCCGGACAGCCTTGATGAGCACGGCGTCGCCCGGGCCGCGATCGAGAGCTGCGCCGAGAACTTCGCCGACGGCGTGGTGGCGCCGGCCTTCTGGTTCCTCCTGTTGGGCGTGCCCGGGCTTGCCGCCTACAAGGTCGTCAACACCCTGGACAGCATGATTGGCCACCCCGCCCCGCGCTACCGCGCCTTCGGCAAGGCGGCGGCGCGCCTCGACGACGCCGCGAACTTCGTGCCGGCCCGGATCGGCAGCGCGTTCCTGGCGCTGGCCGCGCTCGTCATGCCCGCCGCGAGCCCCGGGCGCGCCGTCCGGACGCTGATCCGCGACGCCAGCAAGCACCATTCGCCCAACGCCGGCTGGCCCGAGGCGGCAATGGCCGGCGCCCTCGGTCTGGCCCTCGCCGGGCCGCGGCGCTACGGGGGTGACGTCGTGGAGGACCCCTGGATCGGCGACGGGCGCACCCGGGCGACGACGGTCGACATCGGCCGCGCCCTTTACCTCTTTGCGGTGGCCTGCGTCCTCAACGCCGGCCTCGTCGCGGCGCTGGCCATGCTTGCTTGAGAAGAGGCGGGCCTCAGCGACCATCGGCGATCTCCAGGATACGGTCGAGGTTGAGGCAAGACTCCAGGCGGTCGGCCACTGCATCCAGCGCCCGCTCCACGTCGGCCTCGTAAGCGATTCCGCTTGAAGCCCGCCCGGCGACGCGGGTGAGAAACGCGTGCCGGAAGCGGTCCGCCGCGAACAGGCCGTGGAGATAGCAGCCGAGGACCCGCCCGTCCTGAGAGCGGGCGCCGTCCTTCCGGCCGCCGAGGTCGAGCACCGGCCGGGCCAGCCCGACCCCCTCCGTGACCCCCATGTGCATCTCGTAGCCGCGCACAACCTCACCCGTCGAGAGTTCGACCCCGCTCGTGCGCGCGAGCCGCTTTTCGGGCCGGAGCTCGGTCGTGACCTCGAGAAGCCCCAGGCCCTGCGTTTCCCCTGGGCGGCCTTCGAGCCCAAGGGGGTCGCTCACCCGCTCGCCCAGCATCTGATAGCCGCCGCAGAGCCCCACGAGCCAGCCGCCGCGGCGGAGATGCGCGCGGATGTCGATGTCCCATCCCTGGGCTCTCAAGAACGCCAGGTCGGCAAGGGTGGCCTTCGTGCCGGTGAGCACCACGAGGTCCGCGTCGCCGGGAAGTGCGCGACCGGGAGGCACCCACTCGACCGCGACGTCGGGTTCGGCGGTGAGCGGGTCCAGGTCGTCGAAATTGGCGAGGCGCGAGAGCCGGGGCACGGCGACGCGGACGGTCCGTCCGTTCGGCGCCGGCGCCGGGAGACGGTCGTTGAGCCCCGCCGCGTCCTCGGCGGGGAGCCGGCTCGCTTCGGCGAGGTACGGCACGAGCCCCAGGCATTCGAGGCCCGTGCGGTCGCCGATCACGCGAATCGCCCCGTCGAACAGCCCCGGGTCGCCGCGGAACTTGTTGACGACATAGCCCTTGAGGTGCGCCCGTTCGGCGCCTGCGAGCAACGTCCAGGTGCCGACGACGGCGGCGATCACGCCGCCGCGGTCCACGTCCCCCACCAACAGCACCGGCAAGTCGGCGGCCTCGGCGAACCCCATGTTGGCGATGTCGCCGGCGCGCAGGTTCACCTCCGCCGGGCTGCCCGCACCCTCGACAAGGACGAGGTCCGCCCGGGCGGAGAGTGCGGCGAAGCATTCCATCACCTTGTCCATGAGCGCCGGCTTGAGCCGGTGATAGTCCCGCGCCGAGGCGGCGCCCCAGACCTTTCCCTGGACGACGACCTGGGCGCCCGTCTCGGACTGGGGCTTGAGCAAGACCGGGTTCATGTGGACGGACGACGGCACCCTTGAGGCGCGGGCCTGCAGGGCCTGGGCGCGGCCGATCTCGCCGCCGTCGTCGGTGACCGCCGCGTTGTTCGACATGTTCTGAGGCTTGAACGGCCGCACGCTCAGGCCCCTGCGCGTGAACGCCCGGGCCAGCCCCGCAATGAGCAGCGACTTGCCGACGTCCGAGCCGGTGCCCTGCAGCATGAGCGCCGCGGGCCTCATGGAGTTACGGCGCCGCAAGGGCCCTCCTTAAGCCGTCGGCGGCGGCTGGCGCCGCCGTCCCTGGGCTCGAGGCCCCGAGTGCCAGGAGGAGGGCGGCAAGGGAAAGCTTGGCTCTCATGGTCCGGGTCTCCGGTGACGGGACGTCGAGGGCGCTCAGTACTCCACCCCGACTTGAGCCTTCACGCCCTGGCGGAACGGGTGTTTGACCAGCTTCATCTCGGTGACGAGGTCGGCGCGCTCGACGAGCTCAGGTCTGGCGTTGCGGCCCGTGATGACGAGGTGGAGGTCAGGGCGCTTGGCGGCGATCGCCTCCAGCACCTCCGCAAGCGGCAGATAGTCGTAGCGGAGCACGATGTTGAGCTCGTCCAGGATCACCATGCGGTAGCTCTCGTCGGCCATCATCGCCTTGGCCGTTTCCCACGCCTTCCGCGCGGCCGCGACGTCGCGGCCCCTGTCCTGGGTGTCCCAAGTGAACCCTTCGCCCATGGGACGGATTGTGCACAGCTCCGGGAAGTGGGATAAGAGCTTCGCCTCGCCGGTCTCCCACGCGCCCTTGATGAACTGCACGATCCCGACCTTGAGCCCGTGTCCGACGCAGCGCATCGCCATTCCGAAGGCCGCAGTGGACTTCCCCTTGCCGGGCCCGGTGTGGACGATGACGAGGCCCCGCTCTTCGGTCTTGGTCACCATGATCTTGGCTCGCGCGGTCTGGATGCGCCGCATCTTCTCCTTGTGGCGCCGGTTGATGTCGGCTTTGTCGCTCATGGCTCCTCCTTGCCCCCGCCAGCGAGATCCTCGAGCAAGACGTGTGCGATGTTGGCGCGCGGCCGCCAGAGGCCCCTTTCCTTCGCCTCAATGAGGCGCTCCGCCATCTCCTTGAGCGCCGCCGGGTTCGCTTGTGTGAGGAACGTCTGGACGTCGGGGTCGTTGACGTAGGCCTCGAAGACGGCGTCGAACTGGTGGTTCTTGACCGCCCGGGCGGTGGCCGCGAAGCCGAAGAGATAATCGACCGTGGCCGCCATCTCCGCGGCGCCCTTGTAGCCGTGGCGCATGACCCCGGCGATCCACTTCGGGTTGACGACGCGGGCCCGGACGACGCGGGCGATCTCCTCCTCCAGCGTCCGGATCTTGGGGCTGTCGGGGCGCGAATGGTCATTGTGATAGACCGTCGGCTGCGTTCCCGACAGGTGGCGCACCGCGACCGTGAGCCCCCCTTCGAACTGGTAGTAGTCGTCGCTGTCCAAGAGGTCGTGCTCCCGGTTGTCCTGGTTGTGGATCACGGCCTCCACCGACTTGAGCCGGAGGGCGAACAGATCGCGGTCCGGCTCGCCTTCCGTACCATCGCCGTAAGCGTAGCCGCCCCAGGTGAGCACCGCGCGCCCGAGGTCGCCCTCGTCGTCCCAGCCTCGCTCGTCGATGAGCGCCTGGAGCCCGGCTCCGTAAGCGCCCGGCTTGGAGCCGAAGACCCGGAAGCCCGCCCGCTGCTGCGCGCACTCTTGCGCCATGCCGGCGGCGACGAAGGCTTCCGCGTCAGCCTTCACCCGCGCCGCCAGAGGATTCTCCTCTTCCGCCTCGTCGCATGCGGCCACCGCGCGGGCGGCGGAGTCCACCAGGTCGATGAGGTTGGGAAACGCGTCGCGGAAGAAGCCGGAGACGCGGACCGTGACGTCCACCCGCGGCCGGTCGAGGACCGACACAGGGAGGACCTCGAAGCCGGTGACCCGCCCGGACGAGGGCTCCCAGGTTGGCCTGACGCCCATGAGGGCGAGCGCTTGGGCAACGTCCTCGCCACCGGTCCGCATGTTGGCGCTCCCCCAGGCGCTCAGGACCACGCGGCGGGGCCAGGCGCCGTGCTCTTGGAGGTGGCGTTGGACGAGCAGCGAGGCCGACGTCCAGCCCAGCTTGAAGGCGGTCGGGGTGGGGACCGCACGGGCATCCACCGAGTAGAAGTTGCGCCCGGTGGGCAACACCTCCGAGCGCCCCCGGGTCGGCGCGCCGGACGGCCCGGGGGCGACGAACCGCCCATCGAGCCCGGCCATGAGGGCGGCGATCTCGGCCTCGCCCGAGGCCTGCACCATAGGCCGGAGGCGTTCCTCGACCTCGGCGATCACCACGCGGGTGCGTTGCCAAGCCGGGTCCAGGCGCGCTTCGCCCTTGACGAGGGCGCGCGCCAGCCCCTCCAGCCGCTCCACCGTGTCCCCGTGGGTCCGCCACGGAGCGCCGTCCCTGAGGACCGCCGGCCGCGGGCCCTGCCACGGCTGACCCATCTCGACGTCGAGGGGGTCGAAGTCGAGCCCGAGGTCGGCCGCGAGCGCGCGGGTGAGCGAGGCGCCGCCGTCCTCGCCTGCCAGGCGCGGCACCCGCACAAGCGCGACCAGGAGGTCGGCGAGATGATCGTCCTTGGGCACCTCGCCGAAGACGTGGAGCCCGTCGCGGATCTGCATCTCCTTGAGCTCGCAAAGGTAGGTGTCCAGCTTGGCGAGCGCCGCGGCCTCGTCGTCCGCGACGGTGGTCCCGCAGTCCACGTCCAGGCCCACCGCCTGGCTGAGCGTCAGGATCTCTCGCTTGAGGACCTCCACCCGCTTGGCGTCGAGGGCCGCGGCCTCGTAGTACTCGTCGATGAGCTGCTCCAGGTCCGTGAGCGGCCCGTAGCTCTCGGCGCGGGTCAAGGGCGGGGTCAAGTGGTCGACGATGACGGCCGCGGTCCGCCGCTTGGCCTGAGTCCCCTCGCCCGGGTCGTTGACGATGAACGGGTAGAGCTGCGGGAGCGGCCCGAACGCCGCCTCGGGGAAGCATTCGGCAGAGAGCGCCAGCGCCTTGCCGGGAAGCCACTCGAGGTTCCCGTGCTTTCCCAGGTGGACCACGGCGTGGGCGCCGAACTTCGCCTTAAGCCAAGCGTAGAAGGCGAGGTACCCGTGCGGCGGGGAGAGGTCGGGGTCGTGGTAGGTGGACGCCGGGTCGATGTTGTAGCCGCGGGCGGGCTGAAGGCCGACCGCCACGTTGCCGAGGCGGAACGCCCCGATGGCGAACGCGCCCTCGGTAACGAACGGGTCCCGCTCGGGCGGGCCCCAGCGGGCGGTCACCTTGGCGCGCACGGCTTCGGGGAGCGTTGCGAAGAAGGCGTCGTAGTCGGCGAGCGGGAGCCGCTCCTCCACCCTGCGGCCGACCCGGGCGGCGAGGTCGTTCGTGGGCCCGGCCGCGACCCGGGCGATGAGGGCGGCGCCGTCGGCGGGCATGTCGTCCACCCGATAGCCGGCTTGGGCGAGGGCCTTGAGGATCCGCATCGCGCTCGCGGGCGTGTCGAGCCCCACGCCGTTCCCGAGCCGCCCGTCGCGGTTCGGGTAGTTGGCGAGGATGAGCGCCACCCGGCGTTCCCCGGGCGCCGTTGTCCGTATGCGAATCCAGCCCGCCGCGAGGTCGGCTACGAACTCGATCCGGTCGGCGACCGGTTTGTAGGCGACGATGTCGGTCTGGGTTTCGGCGTCGCGGTGTGCCGCGGCCTTGAACGAGACGGCCCGGGCGAGGATGCGTCCGTCGACCTCGGGGAGCGCCACGTTCATCGCGATGTCTCTCGGCGAAAGCCCGCGCGTCCCCTCGCGCCAGGCGGCCTCGCCGCTGCCCGCGAAGACGACCTGGAGCACGGGGCAGTCCGTGGCGGCGAAGGGCGTCTCCTTCCGTGGGCCGGCCGGGCTCGCAAGGGCGAAGCCTGTCGCGTTGAGCACGACGGCGGGCGGCGCCTCCTCCAGCACCCGCCGGACCGTCGCCGCCGCCACCGGGTCCTTGAGGCTCGCGGCGAAGACCGGGAGCGGGTTGAGGCCGCGGGCGATGAGTGCCTCGATGAGGGCGTCGACGGCGGCGGTGTTCGCGGCCTGGACGAGGGCTCGGTAGAAGACGAGGGCCGCCACGGGGGCGCCGTTCCGCCACTGCCCTTTGAGGGCCTCGACGTCCGGCGAGTCGAGCCCGGGCCAGTAAAGGCCGGCGCGCCGCAAAGGCGTCGGCTCCCGCCAGGAAAAGGAGCGCCCGATCAAGCTTGCCGCGTAGCCCAGAAAGCTGGTCGCGTTCTCCAGCCCCCCGTGGATGCAGTACTGCCACAGCCGGTGGGTGGCCTCGGGGGCGAGCAGCGAGAACGCGGCCAGCTCGGGGTCGGGCTGGTCGTCCCCCGGCAGGAACGCGAGGGGGATGCCGCGCTCGCGGCAAACGGCGTGCACCTGCTCGACTCCGTACCGCCAGTAGCTCACGCCGCCCAGAGCCCGCACCACCACCAACCAGGCATGGGCGACGACGTCCTCCACGTAGGTGTCGACCGAAAGGTTGTGGGTCAGGTTCAAGAGGTTGGCGAGCCGCAGGCTCGGGAAACCCGGGCCGAGCCTCGCCCGGGCTGCGGCGAGACAGGCGAGCTCGGTGTCGGCTGCGGAAAGGACCACGATCTCCCCCGGCGTCTGGCCCAGGTCGACCGCCTGGCTGCCGTCCGCGATCCCTCCCGGCTGGGCCGCAAGTAGGTGCATGAGCCTAGACCCCGACCGCGGCCGCCACCCGCGCCCGGTCGAGCCCTTTGTCGCCGATCACGGTGAGCCGGCTTTGGCGGGGCTCGTCCGGCCGCCAGGGGCGGTCGTAATAGCCCTCAAGGCGGGTGCCCACCGCCTGGACGACGTGGCGCATGTCCTTGCCCGCCACCGCGACGAAGCCCTTGAGCCGGTAGACCGGATGCTCCTCCAGCACGGCTCTGAACCGTTGGTGGAGCCCGCCAACGTCGGCTATCGCCCCGAAGGCCAGGGTGAAGCTTTTGAAGTCGTCGTGGTCGTGGTCGTCCTCTTCGCCGTCGTGGTGGGAGGGGCGCGTCTCGAGGTCGTCCTCCGCCGCCGCCCCAAGCCCCAGCAGCACGGCGGCGTCGACCGCGGCGTGCGCGGCGCGGACCACCTTGACCGGCCTGGGCAGGTGGGACCGCACCAGGCGCTCCACGCGGTCCAGGCTTGCCGCCGTCGCCAGATCGGTCTTGTTGAGGATCACGAGATCCGCACAGCGAAGCTGGTCCGTGAAGACCTCGTTGAGCGGGTCCTCGTGAGCGAGCGAGGGGTCGCGCGCACGCTGCTCCGCCACCGCCCTCGGATCATTGGCGAAGCGGTCCTCGGCGACGGCGGGGGCGTCGATCACCGCCACCACCCCGTCGACCGTCACGCGGGTGCGGATCTCGGGCCAGTTGAAGGCCTTGATGAGCGGCTTGGGCAGCGCCAGCCCGGAGGTCTCGATGACGATGTGCTCGGGCGCCTCGGGGCGCTCGATGAGCGCCTCGATCGTGGGCAGGAACTCGTCGGCCACGGTGCAGCAGAGGCACCCGTTCGCGAGTTCGACGATATCGTCGTCGCGGCAGGCGGCGCGCCCGCAGCCCTTGAGCAGCTCCCCGTCGACGCCGACGTCACCGAACTCGTTGATGACGAGGGCGAGACGCCGGCCGTCCACGGTTTTGAGGATGTGGCGGATGAGGCTGGTCTTCCCGGCGCCGAGAAAGCCGGTGATCACCGTGGCCGGGATCTTCCTGGACCGGATCATCGGCCTCACGCATCCTCCGGCCGGGCGGGAACCCTTTCCAAGCCGGTTCCCTTGTGGCCGGAGTGGAAGGTGTCGGGGTGCGAGATCTCGGCGACGATCTCGGCGCTCTTGGCGGTGTGCGAGACGATGCGGAGGTCGTCGCCGCTCATTTGACCACCACAGGCAGCCCCGCGGCCACGAAGACGACCTGGTCGGCGCGTGCGGCGACCATCTGGTGGAGCCGGCCGGCGTGGTCGCGGAACGTACGGGCGTCGGCGTTGTCAGGCACAATGCCGAGCCCCACCTCGTTGGAGACGAGCACGACCCGGCCGCGAACCGAAGGGAGGGTCTCGGCGAGCCGGCGGCTCTCGCCCTCGACGTCGCGGCCAGCCGCCATCAGGTTGGAGAGCCAGAGGGTCAGGCAGTCGACGAGGATCGCCCGGTCGGGACCCGCCACGCGGGCGAGCGCGCCCGCGAGGTCGAGGGGCTCCTCCAGCGTCGTCCAGCGGGAGCCGCGCCGAGCCCGGTGCTCGGCGATGCGCGCCGCCATCTCCTTATCCCCGGGCTCGGCGGTGGCGAGATAGATCCAGCCGCCGCGCTCGCGCTCGACGCAGGCAAGGGCGTAGGCGCTTTTGCCTGAGCGGGCGCCGCCGAGGACCAGGATGATCCGGGGATCGGGACCTTGGGCCGCGGGCGCGACGGGACCGGCGTGAGCGACCATGCAGGCGTCCTCCTCCTCCCGAGGATTCCGAGCCGCGGCCGCGAGGAGGTCTCCTGGCTTGGGGTCACGGGCCGCGGCCCCTTCCCGACGCGCAGGCGCCAGTGGGCCGTCGCCGCGGCCTCGCCGCTCACAGTTGCGGGGGCAGCGCCGGACTGGCGGCTTGTCACCGCTTCACCGGCTTCCCTCTTCTCGCGACTTCGGTGCAGGCTAGCACGAAGCCGGAGGCAAGGCTACGTCGCTGGACGGTTGACGGCGACGACGCGCCAGGCGTCGTCACCGTCCGCTCCGCGTATGTGGTCGAGCCTCGTCAACGACAGATGGTCGATGGAGAACCTGAGCGCGGTCTCGAGGTCGAGCCCCAAGGCCAACCCGAGGGCGGCACGGATCGGGCCACCGTGGGCCACCGCGACGATGTCGCGGCCGCCGTGCGCCGCGTTGAGCCGGGTCACCACGCGCGTCACCCTTGCCGCCACGTCGGCGAAGCTCTCTCCGCCGGGCGGGGTGTGGCGAGCCGGGGCCAACCAGAACCTGCTCTTCGACGCGCCCCTGGCCTGGTCGATCTCGGCGTAGGTGAGCCCCTGCCAGGATCCGAAGTCCTGCTCGGCGAGGTCGGGCTCGACGACGCATGTCTCGATGTCCGCGCCGGCCGCGGCAAGCGCCGTTGCCGTCTGCTTTGCCCGCATCAAGTGGCTCGTCACCCACAGCGCCGCGCCGGGAAGGCGACCGGCGAGCGCGCTGAGCGCAGCCTCGTCCGCGACGTCGGCTTCGACGTCCATGACCCCGTAGATCCGGCCCTTGCGGCCGGCCACCGGGGCGTGTCGCACCCACCACCAGCGGGTCGTGACCGTGCTCACCGCACCGCGACGACGGCGATGAGAAACGCGATCTCGGCCACCTGCTGGACGGCGCCCAGGACGTCGCCCGTGTAGCCGCCGAGTTGCCGCTGCGCCAGCGCCGCCACCCCCAGGGCAGTGAGGCCGGCGGCGGTGACCGCCACGAACCCCGTTGCGGGACCGACGAGGATGAGCGCGATGACGGCGGCCAGGGCCAGGGCGATGAGGGTACCGTCCCTCGGCGGCGTCCCCGCCGCGGCGCCGAGCCCCTCGTCTCGGGCCGGGCTGAGCTCGCGCATCACGCCGACGATGGCGACGCGCGAGACGGCCCCGGCGGCGACGAGCGCCGCGACGACGATGGCGGGCTGCTCGAGTGCGGCGAGGGCCGCCACCCGCGCCACCAGGGCGAGGACGAGCGCGACGACGCCGAACGGGCCGGCCCCGCTGTCCTGCATCGCGGCGAGCTTGGCCTCGCGGTCGAGCCCCGCGCCGAGCCCATCCGCCAGGTCTGAGAGCCCGTCCTCATGAAGAGCCCCGGTCACGGCGACGGTGGTGGCGAGCGCGGCGACGGCGGCGAGCCAGGGAGGGAGGCCTAAGCCCGCGGCCAGAAGGAACACGACCCCGCCGGCGAGACCCACCGCGGCTCCCACCAGGGGAAACACCCGGGCCGCGCTCGCGAGGGTCCGGCTTGGCGCCGGCGAGGGGAGCGGCAGGCGCGTGAGGAACGCCGCCGCCAGCTGGAGGTCGGTGAGCCAGCCGCCGAGCCCGCGGGAGTCGCCTTGCCCGTTCTCCTCTTTCCGGTCCATGACGCGCGTTTTTCTGGCGTCCGAAGAGCCGTCTGGTTATAGGACAGGGGCGCGCAGCGTGCCAAACTCTTCCCTCTTCACCGTGCCCTCCGGCCTTGAATGCAACCTCTGCCGACTCTCGCCTCCCTCGACGACGTCCGAGTGCTCATCGAGCGGCTGCCGGGCCCCGACCGCGAGGCCGCGGCCCGCACCGAAGACCGGGAGGCCCAGCTCACCAAGCCCCCGGGCTCGCTCGGCCGCCTCGAAGAGCTCGCGGCCTGGATGGCGGCCTGGCAGGGGGCGTACCCGCCCCGGGCCGACGCGGTGGCGACCTATGTCTTCGCCGGCAACCACGGGGTGGTGGAGCGCGGCGTCTCCGCTTACCCGGCCGAGGTGACGGCCCAGATGGTCGCGAACTTCGCGGCCGGAGGGGCTGCGATCAATCAGATCTCAACGGCGGTGGGCGCCCGGCTCGAGGTCGTCGCGCTGGAGCTCGAGCGCCCCACGGCGGATCTCGTGGCCGGTCCGGCGATGAGCGAGGACGACTGCCTGCGGGCCCTGGCGAAGGGCATGACGGCCGCTCAAGCGGGCGCCGACCTCTTGTGCCTCGGGGAGATGGGGATCGGCAACACGACCGCCGCCGCGGCCCTCGCCTGCGGGCTCTTCGGCGGGTCGGCCACGGGCTGGGTCGGACCAGGGGCCGGCCTCGACGATGACGGCTTGAGGCGCAAGACCGCCGTGGTCAAGGCGGCGATGGCCGCCCACCGGGGGCGGCTTGACGATCCGCTGGAAGCCCTCCGCCTCCTCGGAGGCCGCGAGCTCGCGGCCATCACCGGGGCCGTGCTCGGGGCGCGGCTCAACCGGATTCCGGTGATACTGGACGGCTACGTGGTCACGGCGGCGGCGGCGGTGCTCGAGGTCGCCCGCGCGGGCGCTCTCGACCACTGCCGGCTCGGCCACCTGTCGGCGGAGCCAGGCCACCCACGCCTCGCCGAACGCCTGGGCCTTCGCCCGCTCCTCGACCTCCATATGCGGCTAGGGGAGGGAACCGGGGCCACGCTGGCCGCCGCCATCGTGAAGGCCGCCGTCTTCACGCACCGGCGGATGGCGACCTTCGCCGAGGCGGGGGTCAGCGGCCGCGACGGGTGAGACGCTCACTCCCCGATTTGAAGGATGAGGCCCCGCCGGCGCGCCGCTCGGAAGCTGGCGAGGAACACGAGCGCACCGACGACGAGCCAGACGGCGTTGAGCTCCACCGCATTCACGATAAGGTCGGTGCGGAAGACCCCGTCGATGAGGACCGCGCGCATTCCCTCGAACACGTGGCTCGAGGGCAGAAGGTAGGCGATGACCTGCACGGGCTCCGGCAGGGTGCCGATCGGGTAGTAGATGCCGCTTATGGGTTGGATGGCAAAGATCGCCACCCAGGCCATGCTGTCCGCGCCCAGCCCGTAGCGCAGCAGCAAGCCGCAGATGATGAGGCCGATCGCCCAGCCCATGACCAGCAGGTTTGTGAAGAAGGCCACGAGCGCTAGGCCCATGGAGAAAATCGAGTAGTGGTAAAGCGCGATGGCGAGAAGCGAAGCCGCGGTCATGCCCACGACCGTCCGCACGATGCTCATGGCCATGAGCGCGCAAACGAGCTCGTAGGGCCGCAAGGGGCTGACGAAGATGTGGCCGAGGTTACGGGAGTAGAGCTCCTCCATGAACGAGATGGAGACCCCGAGCTGGCCGCGGAAGAGCACGTCCCAGAGGAGCACCGCGGCGATCAACACTCCGGTCGCCTGGGCGAGCCAGGAGCTGTGGGTGACGAAGAACTTGGTGACGAGGCCCCACAGGACCATCTGCACCACGGGCCAGTAGACAAGGTCGAGGAGCCGAGGCCAGGACCGGCGGGTGAGGTAAAGGTACCGGAGGCTCATCCCTCCGATCCGCTGGAGGGAGAGGGGCGGGTTGCGCGGACTCACTCAGCAGCCTCCTCGGTGGTGTCGGCGTTGCGTCCGACCCCGCGGCGACGCGCGCGGGCGACGTCGAGGAAGACCTCTTCCATGGTCCGGCGTCCATAGCGGGCGAGCAGAGCGGTCGGATTGCCCCAGTCGACGATGCGGCCCGCCTTCATCATGATGACGTCCGTGCACATGCGCTCCACCTCCCTCATGTTGTGGGAGGCGAGGAAGATCGTCGCTCCCGTGCGGCGCTTGTAGCTTTCGAGATAGCCGCGGACGATGTCGGCGGTGTCGGGATCGAGCGAGACGGTCGGCTCGTCGAGCAGCAGCAGTTCCGGTTCGTTGAGGAGCGCCTTGGCGAGCGCCACCCGGGTTCTCTGCCCCGCCGAGAGCCTGCCCGAGACCCGGTCCAGAAGCTCGGCGAAGTCGAGCTCGACCGCGAGCCGGCGAATCCGCGAGTCGATGCCGGCGAGCCCGTACAGGTGGCCGTAGACCTTGAGGTTTTCCGTCACCGTTAGCCGGTGGGGCATGTCCACGTAAGGGGAAGCGAAGTTGATGCGCGGCAGCACCCGGTACCGGTGGCGCAGCATGTCCTCGCCCAGGACCAGGACCCGGCCCGAGGAAGGGAGCAGCACGCCGAGAAGGATGGCGATGGTCGTCGTCTTCCCGGCGCCGTTGCCGCCGAGGAGTGCGGCTGTCGCGCCGCGCGTGACGTGGAAGCTAATGCGGTCGACGGCAAGGACGGCGCCGTAACGCTTAGTGAGGTTGTCAACCTCGATGACCGAGTCGGGCATGGGCCGATTATGGGCCGAAAGGCGCGATTCGGCCACCAGGGAACGGACGGCTCAGGTTCCCGGCGTGAACGACCCGCTTCGGTGCCCGTCGTCTGCCGTGGTTGGCCTCGACAGGCTGATCCCATCCTGTGCCGACCTCGGTGTCGAGCACGAAAAGAAGCACGGACCATCA